>JANOSQ010000799.1:0-2410 GCA_031415915.1 Fimbriiglobus sp.
AAGAGTAGACCATGGCTAAAGAATCCAAAGCCCCCGCCGCCCTGACCCTGAAGCCGCTCGACGACCGCATCGTCGTCGAGGCGGGCAGCGCCGACGAGAAGACCGCCGGCGGTATCCTGCTGCCGGACACGGCCAAGCAGAAGCCGCAGCAGGGCAAAGTCATCGCCGTCGGGCCGGGCAAGCTGCTCGAAAGCGGCACCCGCATCGTCCTCGACGTGAAAGTCGGCGACACCGTGATGTACGGCAAGTACGCCGGTAGCGACGTGGAAGTCAACGGCACCGAATACAAGATCATGCGCGAGAGCGACGTCCTCGCCAAACTTGCCAAGTAGGGTATGGGGTCTAGGGTCTGGGGTCTGGAGAAGAGCTTTCTTCCCAGACACTAAACCCCAGGCCCTAGACCCAAACCATCCCCCTTCCAACTTCAATTGAGCGACCCACACGTGGCCAAGCAACTTCTTTACACCGACGCCGCCCGACGCAAGCTCCTCACCGGGGCCGAGCAGTTGGCCAAGGCCGTCGGCGTCACGCTCGGGCCGACCGGCCGGAACGTGATCATCGACAAATCCTTCGGCGGCCCGACCGTCACCAAGGACGGCGTGACCGTCTCCAAGGAAATCGAACTCGCCGACCCGTTCGAGAACATGGGCGCCAAGCTCGTGAACGCGGTCGCCCAGAAGACCTCCGACACCGCCGGCGACGGCACCACCACCGCGACCGTCCTCGCCTTGGCGATCTACCAGGAAGGCCTGCGGAACATCACCGCCGGGGCCAACCCGATGGGCGTCAAGAAGGGGATCGAAAAGGCCGTGGACAAGGCCGTCGAGTACTTGGAAGGGACGCTGACGAAGCGCCTCACCAAGAAAGAAGAGATGGCGCAAGTGGCGTCGATCTCCGCGAACAACGATCCGAAAATCGGCGACCTGATGGCCGAGGCGTTCAGCAAGGTCGGCAAGGACGGCGTCATCACCATCGAGGAAGGCAAGACCTCCGACACGATCCTCGAGTTCGTCGAAGGGATGCAATTCGACAAGGGCTACGTGTCGCCCTACTTCGTGGTCAACACGCCCGACATGAAGTGGGAAGCCGAGAAGCCGTACATCCTGATCTACGAGAAGAAACTCAGCAACGTCCGCGAGTTCCTCCCGCTGCTCGAGAAGATCGCCGGTAGCCGCCGGCCTCTGCTCATCATCGCGGAAGACGTCGAAGCCGAAGCCTTGCAGATGCTCGTCGTCAACAAGCTCCGCGGCCTCATCGAAGTCTGCGCCGTCAAGGCCCCCGGCTTCGGCGACCGCCGCAAAGCGATGCTCGGCGACATCGCCACGCTGACGGGCGGGACGTTCATCAGCGACGACCTCGGCATCAAGCTCGAGAACGTCGAACTCGAACACCTCGGCGAAGCGGATCAAGTTTCGGTCGAGAAGGAAAACACGACGATCATCTGCGAACCGGACAAGGAGCGGACCAAGGCCATCGACGCCCGCGTCCAGCAGATCCGCACGCAGATGGACCAAACCGAGAGCAGCTACGACAAAGAGAAGTTCACCGAGCGGTTGGCGAAACTCGTCGGCGGCGTGGCGATCATCAAAGTCGGGGCCGCGACCGAAACGGAAATGAAGCAGACCAAGGGCCGCATCGAAGACGCGCTGCACGCGACCCGCGCGGCCGTGGACAAGGGCATCGTCGCCGGCGGCGGCACGGCCCTGCTCCGCTGCATCCCCGTGATCGAAGCCTTGGCCGAGAAGCTCAAGGGCGACGAGCGCATCGGGGCGGAGATCGTGGCCCGCGCCCTGGTCAAGCCGATCCGCACGATCGCCGAGAATTGCGGCGAAGACGGCGCCGTGATCTGCGACGAAGTGATCACCCGCGGCGAGAAGAACCCGAACATCGGCTACAACGCCAACACGGGCGAGTACGTCGACATGATCAAGGCCGGGATCTTGGATCCGTTCGTGGTGACGAAATCGGCGCTGACGAACGCCGCCAGCATCGCCGGGCTGATGTTGACGACCGACGTGATGATCACGAAGATCGACGAAGACGGCGACAAGCCGCGGCGGGTCTCCGGGGCCATCGGATAGGGGTCGGAGTTGAAGATTTACCACAGAGGCACAGAGACACCGAGAAGAACGGAATGATCTTCTCGGTGTCCCTGTGCCTCTGATCGATTCAATGCCAGACCCTACCCGGCCCCTTCACCGCAACGGAGAGGGGGAGAAACCCTCGCTCTTCGCCCCGAAGGGGCCGACTTTTATAGCCCAGTGCGGACGCCCTGGGACAGTCCGGTCAGTATACCGCCCCGGAGGGGCCGGCGGGTGGCCGAGGTACGCCGGCCCCTTCGGGGCGGGGTCCATTCTGCTCGTTTCCAGGGCTTCCGCACTGGGGTATAAATGTCGGCCCCTGCGGGGGG
>JANOSQ010000800.1:0-5685 GCA_031415915.1 Fimbriiglobus sp.
GGGGCGGGGGGGGGGCGGTCTGCCCGAGTGCTGTCGACGTCGATAATTCGTGCTCGCCGCCCCCAGGTGAGACCGCACCCCCGGCCCCCTCTCCGAAGCGGAGAGGGGGAGTACAATCTCCGGATTCTCCTCTCCCCTCACGGATGGCGATCATGGCGGCGGCTGCGAACTTCGTCGGGTTGGATGTCGGCGGAACCACCATGAAGGCGGCCGTGGTCGATGGCTCCGGCCGGGCCTACCCGGATGTCTCCCTGCGAACCTACCCGGAGCGCGGGCAAGAGGCCGGGCTGGAAACGATGGGCGAAACGATCCGCCAAGCGATCGCCGCGGCGAAGATGACGCTCGCCGACATCGCCGCCATCGGCGTGGCGACGCCGGGGCTCATGGACATCCACGCCGGGTTGATCCTCGATCCGCCGAACTTGAAGCCGTGGAAGAACGTGCCGGTGCGCGACCGCATCGCGGCGATGTTCGGCAAGCCCACGGCCTTTCAGAACGATGCCAACGCCGCGGCCTTCGGCGAGAAGTGGGTCGGCGCCGGCCGCGGCGCGCACAGCATGGTAATGTTCACGCTCGGCACCGGCGTCGGCGGCGGGATCATCGTCGGCGACAGCGTCATCGAAGGGAAGCACAGCCACGGTGGGGAACTCGGACACCTGCGGATCGACATGCCGGATCGCGGCCGGCTCTGCGGTTGCGGGGCGCGCGGCTGCCTCGAAGCCTACGCCAGCGCCACGGCGGTGACGCGCCGGGCGCGCGAAGAGATGGCGAGCTGGCGCGGCCCCACGAAACTGAAGGAGTTCTACACCGCCAACGACGACGAATTGACCGCGAAGGTGATCTTCGACCTCGCCGGCTCCGGCGACGATTGCGCGATGAAAGTCGTGGACGACACGGCCTACTACTTGGCCCTCGGCGCCTGCGCCGCCATCGCGACCGTCGATCCGGAAGTGATCGTCTTCGGCGGCGGCATGACCGACGCGGGGGAATGGTTCCGCGCCAAGATCGACGCGGATGTCCGGCGGTACGGTCTGCCTTTCCCCGCGAAGACGGTGCGGATCGTCTTCGCCGAGTTGGGGTCGGACGCGGGGTTCATCGGCGCCGCGGCCTGCGCGAAGTTGCTGGTGAAGTGAGCGCTCACACCTCCAAGCTTTCCGTCTCCGCGGCGAAGCGGGCGGCGTCCATCACTTCGACGGTGTCGTTCAACGCGTTCGCTTGCCCCAACACGCTCAGCGCCAAGCAGAGGTAAGTCGAAAAGGTGATGATCGCGTGGGCGGCGAGGCCGAGCACCACGATGAACGCTTCGTCCGCCCTAGCCCAGTCGAATGCGATCGCCGCGATGAGCCGCGCCGTCCCGGCCAGCATCGTCACGTAGAAGATCCGGCCGATGGCCTTGTAGGAGCGGTAGCCGAGTTCGGTCGCTTTGCCGTCTTCGGCGTAATTCTGAGCGATCACGCCGACGAGGACCAACCGGGTGAACTCGAACACGGCCGTGAGGATGCCGAAGTACGAAACCGGGTGCCCCCAGAAGAGCCGGGTCGGTTGCTCGGAGAGCAGCGGGAGGTCGGTGATCATGCCGAAAAGGTCGAAAACCGGTTGGAGTTGCACCCAGAGCGGATCGCTCGAGTTCACGGTGAACTCGCGGGTGGTCAAGCCGATCATGGCCCGCGTCGCCTGCATGATGACGAAAAAGACGTGCAGCAGGCAGACGGCGCAACCGATGTAGCCGAGGTATCTAGCCCGCTTCGTGCCGATGGATACCGACACCATGCCGTAGCCCGTGAGGGCCGATTGCAGCACGGCGAGGATGCCGCACAGGGGCAACGCCGCGAATACCGTGGCCCCGAGGATCGCCCCGACGCCGATCGAACCGCGTCCCTGCAAAGACGACACGACCTCGAACAAAACGCTCGTCATGAAGGCGAGGAGCACCGCGAGCACAATCGCCAGCCCGACCAATTGGGCGCGGGCGCCCCAGGTGAACATCACCACCGCCCGCCGGGAGTGCACCATCAACTCTTGGAGCCGCTCGAACTTCTCGAGCTTGATCTCGTCTTTCTCCTCCATCTCCGCGACGGCTTCTTTCACCTTCTGGCGGTACTCGGCCTTCGCCAACGATTCGATTTCTTCCGCCTCCGCGATTTCATCCACCAACACGGCCTTCTTGGTGATCTTCTTCGCGAGTTGGTTCTTCGCCGCCGGTTTCGGTTTGGACTTCGCGAAGGGCAGGGGTAACGGCGCGGCGACCGGGGCGGGGGGCGCCTCGGCGGGGGCGCTCACGTTCAACACGCTTTTGCACTGCGGGCAGCGGATGGTCGCGGCCGTCGCCGGCACCCGCAGCATCGATTGGCACGTCGGGCAAGTGATCACGTCCGACATTTTTCGAACTCCGAGACCGTGGCGCGCCAACGTGCGGATACAGACTCTTAACTCGGCTTTCGCCCGAACTCAACTCCGGACCCCCCGAATCTGCCGGCGGGGTGCAGATTTGTAGCCCCGTCGCAATCGGCGTCCGAATACCCGATCCAACTGGGTAAAAGGTAGCGATTCTCCGGCCCCTCGGGTAATGGCGCCCTAATCTCGATCAACCGAACACCCCGCCCGCACCCTTGGTCACCCGGCTATGGAACAACTCTCCCCGCAATTGATGAACCGGCTCGTCTTCGCCGTCATCATGCACGGCCTCAACGAAGCTCAGACCAACCTCGCGCTCACGGTGCTGACCGACGCGCTGCTGAACCCGAACGGGCAAATCCGCGAGCTCGCGGTGGTCGCCCTCACCGATCTCCCGGTGCCCCCGGCCAAGCGCGTCCCGCCGCTGGCGCAGGCCCTGCTCGACGACAATAGCAAAGTGCGCCGCCGGGCGGCCCGGGCCCTTGGCGATCAGGGGATGGCCTCGCTCCCCGCGCTCAATCAACTCGTCGTCGGCCTGCGGGATTTGGACCCGAGCGTCCGCCGCGATTGCGCCGGGGCCATCGGTCGGCTCGGGGTCGTGGCCCACCCGGCCGCACCGGGATTGATCGCCATGCTCGGCGAGTACGAATACCGGACGCGGGCCGTCGCGGCCGTGGCCCTCAAGCGGATCGGCCGCGCCGCGGTGCCGGCGTTGCTCGACGCGGTTCGCAAAGGCGACCCCGAACGCCGCGGCCGCTGCGCCGTGTTGCTGGCCAAGATCGCCCCGGACGAAACCTTGGTGAAAGAAGCGGTGCTCGCGGTCCTCGGCGACAGCGACACCGTCGTTCGCGCCATGGCGGACGAAGCGATGCGACTCGTGAATACCCCGGCGCCCGTCGCGGCGTGACACGGCGACCGGTTTCGCATGTCGCGCTCCGCGTGACGCCACCTTCCGTACTCGCGTTCGCGAATTCTCCACCGGCGTCACGCGGAGTGCGACATGCGATCCTCCGCTTCACTCGCCCGATCCCATCTACAATCATCTCCGCGGTCTCCCGTCCCTCGCGGATCTCCCCCATGCCCGATGTCGTCGCCTTCGGCGAAGTCATGGTTCGGCTCGCCCCGCCGCACTTCCAGCGGCTCGAGCAAGCCCGCACCTTCGACGTCGAAATCGGCGGGGCGGAACTCAACACCGCCGTCGGCCTCGTGCGACTCGGTCGCTCCGTCGAATGGGTCAGCGCCTTACCGGCGAACCCGCTCGGGGAAGTCGTGCGCAATCGCGCCCGCGAAGTCGGCGTCGGCACCGGGCACGTGCGCATGTCGGTGGAGGGGCGTTGCGGGCTGTATTTCCTGGAGTTCGGAGCCGCGCCGCGGGCCGGATCGATCCTGTACGACCGCACCGGCTCCAGCATCGCACTGGCGAAACCGGGCGACTTCGACTGGCCGACGATCTTCCGCGGCGTGCGCTGGTTCCACGTCACCGGGATCACCGCGGCGCTGAGTGCCGGGTGCGCGGCGCTGACGTTGGAAGCGCTGAAAGCCGCGCACGATGGCGGCCTCGGCACGAGTTTGGACTTGAACTACAGGAGCAAACTTTGGAGCGTTGCCGATGCGGGGCGGACGCTCGGGGAACTGCTGCCCTACGTCGATCTGCTCATCGCGAGTACCGGCGATGCGGAACAACTCTTCGGCATCACCGGGTCAAACTTCGCGGACGTAGCCAAGCAATTCACGGAGCGCTTCGGCGTGCAGTTCGTCGCCGGGGTCGTCCGCGAGACCCCGTTGGTCTGGCGCAACCGCTTCGGAGCCGTGGGCTACTCGGCCGGGAATCTGCACGAGACGGTGAGTTACGAAGTCGAGATCGTCGATCGCTTGGGCGCCGGCGACGCATTCGCCGCGGGCGTCATCCACGGATTGCTCGATGGCGACTTCGCCAAGGGGTTGCATTACGGCGCCGCGCTGGGCGCGCTCAAACACACGGTGCCGGGGGATTTGCCGTTCGTGAGTTTGGAGGAAGTGGAGGCGGTTCTCGCCGGGCAGGGGTTGCGCATTCGGCGGTGACGACAGTGCTTGCCGGTTCTGAGGAAATCACTCCACCAGCGGGAGCCACTCCGTCACGTCGAAGCGCGAGTGCGGGTTGTGGATCGGGTTCGCCGCGGCTTCTTCGTAGGCGTCGAAGCAGGGGTCGATCATGCGGTAGAGGTCGGCGGTTCGCAGCCCCGCCTGCTCGCGGCAGAAGAGCAAATCGGTCCCGGGGCCGGCGACCGGCACCGGGAGCACCGTCGGGAGAACGCCCTTCACCACTTTCACATAGGCTTCGCCGGCGTCGGTGTCGGGGTGGAGCAGAAACAGCCGTTCCTCCTCGGCGGGGCCACCGGTGAGTGGAACCGCCGCGCGGATGTAGCTGAGGACGCGGCGCTTCATTTCGGCGGGGTCGCCGCGTGCGGCGGAGTGCTCTACCGCGGTCACGTCCTCGCTGGGCAACAGAGCCGCGAGGTATGCGGTCGCTTGGTCGATGAGCGGATTCGCCAACTGATGGGCGAGATCGGTGGTGCCGGTGCAGAGCTGAACCAAGCCGCCGCGCGGTTCGACGACCAACTTGCTCAACACCCCTTCGAGGCCGAGGGCCTTCTGCGGCGGGATCGCCTCCAACAGTTCCGCGGCGGAGCGGTCGAGGTGGTCTTCCCCGTGCGGCAACACGATCCGCATGGTGTTGGAGCCTTGCAGCGTCGTCTGGTGGATTTCCTCGCCGGAGCCGGGTTGATTGTGCCCGGAGCCCCCCGCCAAAATGATCGGCGCTTCCATGTATTCCGACAATTGCCCCAAGCGTTCGCGGGCCGTGGCGAGGTCGCGCTTCATCTCGTCGAAGCGGCCGTAAATGCGGCGGTAAAACTGCACGGCGGCGAAGGTCAGATCTTCGAGGACCCGCGTGTCCACGAAGTCTTGGATACGCTCGACGAGGCTCCGCACCGACTTGCTGGCGCGGTTGCCGAAGAAGCTGAAGCCGCCCCCGCCGGACTGGCACGATTCCAGCGACGACTGCACCGAGATCTTGGCCTGCTCCCGCTTCTGGCCCAATTCCATGAGCTGTTGCTCCATGGTGCCGATGGCCGCGCCGGAGGTTTCCAGCAGCTTGGCGACGACGATTTCGGCGGAACCGAGCCGCGGACCGGGGAGGTCTTCGAGGCAGCGGATGCGCTCGGTGAGTTCGTTGTCCCACGCCTCCACGGCGCGGCGCAAGCCGGCGTCGAGCGACTTGCTCAACCGGCCCCGGCGGAAGCCGGAGTCGTT
>JANOSQ010000801.1:0-4444 GCA_031415915.1 Fimbriiglobus sp.
GCAAAGCCGGTGAAGGCGAGCCAAAGCGCGGCACCGGCCGCAGCAAGGCGTAAAAATCCATTTTATTGATTCGAAGGTTGATTTGATAAGCATGCTAATAATCTCCAGATTGCAAAAAATTGCTGATCTCAGAAAATATATTTGACTTATTTTACGCTATCAAAAGCCGACTACTATTCAAGCGATTCATTAAACTCCATCGCAACAGTTACTCACCCGATCACCCGCTCAAACTTCGGTCACTCGCGTTTTGCTTATCCCCGAATGCGCGTGCGTCACCACTCGTCCGGCCAATGGCCGCTTTGGGGCAAACAAGGACTTATTGCTTGAATTTACCTGCCCCTGCACATCAATCGCCGCTGCGTCTGCGCCGGGGGGCAGAGTTGCCAGACCTAACCCCTTAAATCGAGTGCCAAGCCGGCCTCCGCCACTTGGTAGACGCTGGACGTGGGGAAGTGGCCGACGGTTTCGCTCAGCTTCGCGGGGTTGGTGCTGGCGAAGTCGGCCGAGTGGGGCTGCCATTCGCCGGCGACGAGATTGCGACCGAGGATCGGCGATGGCATGGGGTGAGCCTCCGGAGCGGGCGGTACACTTCCAGTTTACGCATCATTCGATGCTGAGGGCGCCGTAGTCGATCGTCAATTCTTCCCCGGTTTCGATGTTGCGGAGGGCGACGAAATAGTTCCCCCCGTCCATCTGCCGGAGGTTCGGTTGATCGGAGTGATTCAGAAACGTGACCAAATCGACGATTTTGAACCCGTTCGGCGGCAGGTAGACCGTCCCCTCGTCGCGCAGGCAATAAGTGTCGATCAACTTCCGGACGTGTGCGGGTAGTGCGTCGATCGTGGCCAGGGGAACTCCCGGCCACTCGTCGGCCATCGGCGAAAAGAGGTCGGTTTTGCCGGCGGGAATCTCCGCCAACGCGAAGACCCCGATCCCGTGGATCGGCGACGGGGCCAGCCCGATGACGGTGTTGGCGATGTCCCGGAGCAAGTTCGTCGCATCCACTTCCGCTCCAATCCCCCGACCTCGGACGCCGGAGTGAACTAAGGTTGCACATCGCCCCCCTCAAGGCAAGCCCATGGATCCGAAACCCGCGCGCATCCAGTTTATCGAGTCGATCCGCGGGATCGCGGCGTTCGTGGTCGTGTTCGCCCACATCATCACCGCCCTCGATTCGCCGCCGGTGACCGGGTTGCCCGCGTCGCTGGCCGGGGCGAACCCGGTCGTGCGCACGGTCGGGATGATCGCCTTTTGGCCCCTCGGGACCGGTCGCCTGCCGGTGGCGATCTTCTTCGTGCTCAGCGGTATGGCCCTCTCGCAGGGCTATCTGCGCGGCGGCGGACTCGGTTATCTGCAATCCGCCGCCATCCGCCGCTACTTCCGGCTGATGATCCCGTGCCTCATTTCCGTGCTGTTCGCGTACAGTTTGCTCCACGCGAACCTGATGCACAACCACGAAGCGGTCGCCATCATCACTGCGGACGGGGGGCAGGCCCCGTGGATCGACGTGGCCTACACCTATCGCTGGACCTTCGAGGACACGATCCGCGAGGGGACGTGGAATATCTTTTTCTCGGATCAATCGGCCTTCGCCGAAGGCCGGCTGAACAGCGTCCTCTGGACGATGCGGCCGGAACTCATCGGCTCGTTCATCGTCTTCGCCTTCCTCGCCCTGTTCGGCCGACACGGAAACAGTGCGGGCCTGGCGTTCGCCATTACCGCCCTCCTGGCCCTGTCCGGCTTCACGATGCTGGCGCTCTTCCCGATGGGGGTCGGCTTGGCGATTGTCCGGCACAACTCGCCGAATCTTCGACTCTCCCCGACGATGGCCGCGGTGTTGATTCTCACCGGCTTGTGGCTCGGTGGGCTTTACGATTACTCGGGCGATTGGAAGATGCGGATTCCCGTCGTTCACAGCGTGGTGAATTCGGCCGATGCCGCCCCGTGCCTCGGGGCCGTATTCGTCGTAATGGGTCTGGTGCTGACACCGGCAATCTGCGCGGCCCTCGAACGGAAAGTCTTCCTGTGGCTCGGCAAGATCTCGTTCGGGCTTTACCTCTGCCACGTGCCCATTATTATGTCGGCGGGCTGCTGGTTTTATGTGGAATCGCGCGGGCAGGGGCTGACGCACGGCGAAGCGATACTGGCCGTGACCGGGGCCGTGGTGCCGCTGTCGCTCTTGGGGGGCTGGATTCTGTATTATTGCGCCGACAAGCCTTCGGTGATCCTCGGCAAAGCGCTGGCCAGCCGCTTGCTGACCGAGCGGTCGTCATTCCGTGAGAACCCGACCGTTGATACGGGCTATCACCCGACCGTTCGCACGGTCGGCACCCCAACGGTCGGTTCGCAGCTTTGAAGGGGTATGACAACGATTTTCGGAGGTTCTGGCGAAAGGCTCGTGAACCCCGGCCATTCCACGCCAACCCAAATCGGACGTAACTCCTTGCCGCGCTAGGTCGTTCCGAAAGTCGGACGTCATTCCACACACGATTGGGTGGGTTGACGCCGGAATGATGACTCCGAGAATCGTTGCTACACCCCTCCGAAGAAAATCCTTGACAGGCCCCGCGAGATTGCTATTCACGCGGGCTTCTGGCAGATCACCGATGGCGCAGACCCGACCGGGGGACGGTGGGGCCGCGCCGTGGCAGCGGGAGGGGGCGCGATGCGTTTCTACGGAATGGCCTTGGCCGCGGTCGTCGGATTGGCGGCGCTGGGCGGTTCGGCCCAAGCCCAGCAGTACGTATCGCGGCCGATCGACGCCGAGAAGTTGGTCATCAAACCGACCGACACGGCCACGGGGATCGTCGGCAACTCGTTCAAGTACGTCAGCCGCGTCGCGGCGGGGTACGTCGAGAACAACGCGATGGTGCGCACCGTGAACGCCCTCTTCGGCGTTAAAAAGCGGGCCGCCCCCGTCCAAGGTGGCCTCAGCCCGTTGCCCGATCCGAGCAGCTATCCGTCGAACTATTACAACAGTCCGATCAAGCCGGTCTTTCCGAAGTACTCGACGTTCGGCAAGTGATCGCGGGCGGTTCGAACCGCCCGTTCACTTCTTGCCCCCGAAGATCTCGAAGGCCCGGGCGACTTCCCCGGCCTTCGCATCCCCGGTGTGGGTGTAGATCCCGTAGCGCAATTTCAGGTGCTCGCCCTTCGGGATCGTGACCAGTTCCTTCTCTTTCACGCCGGGGAAGCCCGACTTCGCCCGGCCGAACGGGTTCGCGGCCATCAACCCGTAGGCCCGCGTGTGCCAGACGCTGCGCTGCACATTCTTCACATCGTCGAAGATCGCGACTCCGGCGGCCGCCTCGCCGACCGTTCCGGAGTAGTCGTGCCAATCGGCGGCGATGCCCCACATCGGCAAGTTATCTTTGCCCACCGGCAGCGCCGTTTTCCCGTCCGACGAGGTGATGATCCCACCGTCTTTCGTGTTGATCGCGGACTTATCGGGCACCCGGACGCCCACGGCCCCTTCTTTGGTATCCCCGAACGTGATGGCGCAGACGCCGGCGTGGAAATCGACATCGAGCACGATGAGGTATCCTTTGTCCAACTTACCGACGGTGATCGTCCGATTTTCGTCGAGGATCTTCTCGCCGTCGGGGGTGCGCCATTCGTTCTTGGTCGGCAGGCTCACGACCGTCGCGCCGACCGTTTTCACCTCGCCGACCTCGACGCAGACCATCTTGCCGTGGCCGGGGGTCTCGGACCAGAAATCGACCCCTTCGACCCGTTTGTCCGACGAGCGCGTCTTGAGCACGAACCCTTCGGGGATCACGTCGCCGTGGCAGAACCACGCCGACTTTTGGTGGACGTGGTCGGTCGTCTCGCCCTTCACACCCTTCACCATCGGCCACGCCCGTGTGATGGAAACGCCGCCGGGGGCATTCAGCGGAAAGAAGTAGGGCTTGGCGGCGCTCGCGGCGATGACGTAGGTCGCGACGGTTTCGTCGCCGTATCGGAACTCGACCGCGTCCTTCGATTTCTTGACGGTCATCACCGGTTCGGCCGCGGCGAGGGGCAGAGCCGCGAGCAAGAAAGAAGCGAGAGCCAGGGTGCGCATCGTTTCACCGGGAGAAGTAGGTCGGGGCTTGTACTATCGAAGGTGCGACCGGGGGAGTCAAGGAATCTACGCTGTGAATAGACTCATTCCGTTTCCAATCCTTCAAATAGAACCGTCCCGAGCCGGATGAACGTCGCCCCTTCTTCGATGGCGACTTCGAAATCGTTGGTCATGCCCATCGAGAGATGGGGCAGGGGCCAGCCGGTGCGTTCGCGAAGTCCATCGCGCAGGCTGCGGAGTTCGGCGAATGTCGGCCGGCAGTCCTCCGCTTCCCCGGCGTGTGCGGCCATCGTCATCAGCCCTTCGACCCGGATGCCGGCCTCGAGACGAGCCGGATGCGTGAGCGACGGACCGTTTGCACCGGGAGGCAATTCGGAA
>JANOSQ010000802.1:0-9126 GCA_031415915.1 Fimbriiglobus sp.
CAACGCATCGATCGGTGCGACTTTCGAGTCGTCCATGACTCCGTCCTCAGAAGATGGGTGACGAACCAGCTGCCCATCGTCTCATGCCGAGCTCGTTTCGGAAACCTCAATTGGGTAGGCTACCTCCTGCCGCTCGCCTAAAGACTCCGTGCCCTCCACAACGGCGAAGTCGAGCTTCGCGGTGGCGGCGGTGGAAGCGGAAGAACACGGCCGGGTCCCAGCGCGACGGCCGATCACGCGCCGACGAACACGCTGCCGCCGTAGCCGGTATACGGGTTGACCTCGAAACTCAAGCCGAGCAGGGTACCGTCCAAGAAGCTGACCCGGGGCCCGATGGCGACGATCAACTCGCGGCTGCCGTTGCCGTCGACGTCGCCGATGGCGATGTTCGGGCCGATGCCGGGCGCCGGGGCGACCGTGATGGTGTTGATGATCCCGCCGTTGCCGTCGACCACGCTGATGCGGCTCGACACGCCGAAGGTGGTCGCCGCGGCGATGTCCGCGCGGCCGTCGCCGTTGAGGTCGCCGACGGCGATATTGATGCCGCCGAACGACGAGGGGCGGTCGAAGGCGAAGAAGCTTCGAATGGCGGTGCCGGCCGCGTCGAAGACTTTCACATGCGGGGCGATCGAGCGGGCGCCCGTGACGATTTCATCGCGTTTGTTGCCGTCGATGTCGCCGGCCCCCACCGAGACGCCGGTCGCCACCGGGGAGCCATCCGGGTTCGTGTAGGCGAAGAAGCTGAGGGTTTCGGCGCCGCTCGCCACGTCGAAGACCCGGACGTGCGGGATGCTCGACGCGGCCCCGACGATCAGTTCCGAAGAGCCGTCGCCGTTCAAATCCCCCAAGGCGAGGGTCACGCCGCCCGAGTAGCCCGGATCGAAGGCGAAGAAGCTGAGCAACTCCTGCCCGGTCAGTCCATCGAAGACCTTGACGTGGGGAGCGGCGCCCCCGGAGACGCCGGCGGCGAGATCGGCGACACCGTCGCCGTTCACGTCGCCGTAGGCCACCACGACTCCGCCGGTGAAGCCGACGAACGGCTCGAACACTCGGGCCGGCGCGGTGGACACTCCGTTGAGCAAGCGGATGTCGGATGCGGGGCCTGCGCCGCTGGACGCCAAGTACCCGATCCGCGGTTGATCGTTGTCGGCGATGCTCGCCACGGCGGTCACTTGGGCACCGAGACTGTACCCCGCCCCGGCGGCGAGGCTGACGACCACGGTGCGGGTGCCATCGACCGCGCTGTTGTTGCGGGCGACCACGATGATGGTGGCCGTGGTCACCCCCGCGGCGAAGGTGACACTGCCGGAGAGCGGTTCGTAGTCGAGCCCGCTCACCGCGGAGCCGGACACGGTGTAGAAGACCGTCACGGCGGCGGTGACGATGCCGGTGCGGGTGAGGGTGAAAATCGCCGGGTCGGCCGCGTTGCGCTCCGAGGCATCCGGGTCGGTCGCGGTGATCGACACGACCGATCCGGGCAGGATTTCGATCCCGCTGAACTGGATGGTGTTGCGATTGCCGAAGGTGATGCTGCCGCTGCCGGGCGCGCCGTTGATCACGGTCGCGTTCGTGGCGTTGGTGACGTTCAGCGAAATCGCGTCGCCGGGGGGGGCGGCGGGGCCGTTGCCTTGGAGGTTGATCGGCGGCAAACCGGCGTTGGTTTCGTCGATGCGGAAAGTCTCGCGGTCGGACGATCCGATGACGGTGATGCCCGTGACGTTCGACGCCAGCGAGGAGAAATAGCTCGTCGTGGGGCCCGTGCTGTTGTTCTGCACGGTGATGTTCAACACGCCCCCGGCGGTCGTGGAGATATCGACGATATCCGGGTTGGCGCTGCCGTTCTGGAAAGCGAGCGCGGCCAAGTCGAACAACAGGGCGAACGGGGTACTGGCGACGAGCGACTCGATGCCGGTGAAGTTCACGTCTTCCCGGTTGGCGAAGGCGAACGTGCCCGATCCGGTACCGGAGGGGCTGAGCACCGGGCTTGAAGCCGAGGAGAAGTCGAGCGTGAGCGTGTCGCCGGGGGCGGCGCCAGCGCCGCCGTTGACGTTGATCACGTTGCCGGTGTACGGGGCCAAGATGAAGTTGTCGATCCCCGAGCCGCCGGTCAGGGTCGCCGCGTTCGCGGTGGTGAAAACGGCGGCGGACAGATCGAGTGTCCCACCGGCGACGTCGGCCCCGCCGGCATCCACCGTTAACAGGATCGCGGCCGCGCCGCTCTTGCCCAATTGGGCGGCGACGATCAAATCGTCGCCGGCCGAGATCACCAAGCTGTTCGACAGCGAGTAGATGTTGCCGCCCGCGTTGATGAAGATGTCCTGCCCGGCGCTCGCCGCGTCGATCGTCGTGAGGATCACGTTGGAACCGAGAATGCCTTTGTTGATCGTGAGCGAGCCGGTGGCGGTGATGGCCAGGTTGCCGCCGGACGTGGCCGAGACTCCGTCCACCCCATCCACGGAGCCGACGATCAGATTCCCGGTGTTGACCAGATTGAAGCCGCCGTTGACGCCGGAGGACGCCACGACCTGCACGGCGGTGTCGATGTCGTCGCCCGTGCCAACGCCGGCGAAAGCGAGGAACTGGAGGTTCGCGACGGTGATGTCGATCTGTTCGCCCGCAGTGCCGTCGATCACCGAGCCGTCGGTGAGCAGCGCGAGGGTCGTCACGCCGGCCGGGGAGATCGCGTCGACGACGGTGATGTCGCCGGCGTTGTCCTGCCGGCCAATACGGAGCGTGTCGGCCGTGATGAGATCGAGTTCGGCCGAAGTGAAGCTGAAGTCGACCGGGTCGAAGAACGGTCCCGTCGGTCGGAGAGTCAGGGTGTAGCTTTGGCCGGGCGACGGAGTATTGCCCGTGATGCCGCCGAAGGATCCGGATGCGGAGTATCGCGCGACGCCGATGATGTAAGTCCCGGCCGTTGTGAAAGTGAACGACGGAATCAGCGAGAGCAAACCGACGCCGTTGTCATCGTCCCCCGCAAGATTGTTCCCGGCGCTGTCATAGAGGAACAGCATGGTGTCGAAATTGCCTGTCGTTGTCTCGAATTCGATCATCGATCCGGCCACGACTTCGAACGAGTAGTAATCGTATGTGCCGTCCCCCGTACCTAGGACATCGAGGTTTGCCGGAATGCCCCCGAGGATCTGAGCCGTCGCCAGCGTGCTGTTCGGTTCGACTTCGGTGATCGGGCCGCTACCGCCGCCGACCAGGGGAATCGCCCCGAGGGTGATCGCTGTCGCTGTCGTCCCCGCCTGCTGAATGGTGACGAGGTCGGCTGCTACGGTGCCCCCCAGTTCGACCCCCGTGGCGCTGATGACGATCGTGCCACCGAGCGATTCGAGTGATCCGGCAACCGAGTTCACGAAGACCCCGCCAGCGCTATCGTCGTCATCGGCGGCGATGAAGATCGTCCCGCCGTCGCTGACCACGGCGGAATTCACGGTGATGTCGCCACGCGCGGTGAACACGATCCCGCCCGTACCGGAGCCGATACCACCGAGATCAAGATCGACACCCGCCGAGAAGAGAATCCCGCCGCCGGCGGTCGTCAACGAGTCGGAAACATCCGTGAAGAGGATCGAGCCGGCCGACGCGATGAACGCAACAGAGTTGGCCGAGCCCGTTTGGAGCGCCAACGGTGCGGTCAAGTCATCGAACGTGATGTCCCCGGCCGTACTGGTGATGCTGATGTCCGTGGTGGCGCCGATGCTCTCGAGCGCCGCCCGGGAGATCGATCCGCCCGCGGAGCTGACGATTCCGTCCGCCGTGAGGTCCGCGTCGAGGGTACCGGCGCCGACGTCGAGGATGTTGATGGCCGGGACGACGCGGTCTTCGAGTCGTTCGCATTCGAGGCGGTGGCGCGCCGATCGCAGCCGGGTCGATTTGGACTTCCGATCCGCGTTCCGGAAGAGTTCGCTGAGCCAGCCGGCGAAGGAATGGGACACGGGGAAGACCTCGGTGATAAACAATGGGTGTAAATTCGGCGCTGGGCCCGTGCGGAGTCCGACCGACTATCACCGGATTAGTTTACCAGATCGTTTTCGTGCGTCGCATCAAAAACTTCCCGATGACCGGAACAGCGCCCCCCGACCCGGCGGGTTGCGCCGAATGGACGCGGCGTGACGGTGGGTGGTGGCGCACGGCTTCAGCTTTTGAGTTGGGAACGTTCTTCTGGAACCACAAGCGTCAGCGCGTGGGTGAGGGACGGAAGGTGGCTTCCCGGCCTCACCCACGCGCTAACGCTTGTGGTTCCAGAAGAAAGGAGTGGGTCGAAGAAATCCAAGGATGCACCGACCCGGCCTCCGATCCCCCTCCGCAGACACTTTCCCATCTGGTAGGATTCTAGTGCGACCATCCGCGCGCACGCACGAGGCATCCGCACCGTGGGACAGAAAATCGACAAAGACCTGCAGCGCTTCCGCAAGATCGTCCGCGGCCAGGTGAAATCGAACCTTTCGAAGTACATCGGCCGCGGCGAGATGATCGGGAAGAAAGGGAACGACCTCGTGTCGATCCCGCTGCCGGCGATCAACCCGCCGCAGTTCCGGTACGGGTCGAAAGGCTCCGGCGGGGTCGGCGTCGGGCCGGGCCAGCCGGGCCAGCCCCTCACGCCCCAACAGGGCGACGGCGAACCGAAAGCCGGGGAGGAGCCGGGCGGTCACATCTTGGAAGTCGAACTCACGATGCAGGAACTCGCCGACATCTTGGGCGAGGAGTTGGCGCTGCCGCGGATCCTGCCGAAGGGGAAGAAGAACATCGTCTCGGTGAAGGACAAGTACACGAGCATCCGCAACGTCGGGCCCGAGAGCCTGCGCCACTTCAAGCGCACCTACAAGCAAGCGCTGAAACGGCAGATTTCGGGCGGGGTCTACAACCCGGTGGCGCCGAAGATCATCCCGCAGCGCGAAGACAAGCGCTACCGGGCGTGGAAGGAATTCCCCAAGCCCGAAGCGGTGGCGTGCATCGTCTACATGATGGACGTATCCGGGTCGATGACCGACGAGCAGAAGGAGATCGTACGGATCGAATCGTACTGGCTCGATTCGTGGATCCGCCTGCATTACCGAGGGATCGAGCGGGTCTACATCATCCACGATGCGGCGGCCAAGGAAGTGGACGAGCACACCTTCTACCACACCCGCGAGAGCGGCGGGACGAAGATCAGCACGGCCTACGACCTCGCCAACCGGATCATCGGCAGCCGGTACCCGGTGGAGGAGTGGAACGTGTACGCCTTCCACTTCAGCGACGGCGACAACTGGGGCGACGACAACCTCAAGGCGCTGAAACTGCTCAAGAACGAACTGCTGCCGAAGTTGAACCTGTTCGGCTACGGGCAGGTGGAATCGCCCTACGGCTCGGGGGAGTTCTTCGACCACATCGACGCGCTGACGGCGTCGAACGAGAACCTGATCACGAGCCGGGTTCCGGACCGGGAGGCGATCCTCGGGAGCATCAAGGAATTCCTGAGCACGGGGCGGTAGAATAATCCGAAACGGAGGGGATGCGATGAAGCACGAATTTTCCGATGCGCTGCGGGCCGACCCGGAGCGCTTTGAACTGGCTCAAAAGGCGGCGAAGCTACTGGACGACGACACTCGCCAAACGGTGGTGCGCGCCGACGCGGAGTGGCGGTTGCCGGCCGACTCCGTTGCGGTCCCGTACGTTGGTCGTTCGCTCGTGGAAGTCGAGCTCCGCGACCGCAAAGGGACCAGCAGTGTCTCGCAGTTGTTCGAAAGCGACCGCGACAGCATCCTGGAACTGAGATACCGGATCGCCCGGATCTGGGGCGAGTTGCTCGACAACCGATACCAGACTTACTGGTATCCGCTTTTGAAAGCCGATTTGGAAGCCGGGGAGTTGCGGGCGTGAACGCTCAGGAACTCACGCCACTCGTCGTCGAACTCCGGGAGCGGGCCTTGACCCTCCGCCGGGAGGTGGACCGCATCCATGTCGTTTTGCAGGAACTCAACGACAGCATGGCCGAACGCCATGAACAGATCCGGCTGCAGGAGCAGCGGCTTGACGACAACCTCCGGCGGCTGGACCAGTCGGCCGCTAGGGATGCCGGGGATGCGACGGAACGCAAGAGGCAATCCCAGGAGCAAGATCGCCAACTCGCCGAACTGCGGCAGGAAAACGCTGTGCTGAAGCAGAGGTTCGAAGAGCAGCAGAAGCGCCTCGAGGTGTGGTCGACCCGGGCTTGGAGTCTGGTCCCCATTTTCATCGGCGCCATCCTCTCCCTTTCCGCCGGCCTCATCGTCGCCCTCGTCAAACGGTAAGGACGCAGCCATGCAAAACACCAAGTTCTTCCACACCCATCTGCCCCCCGACCTCCGCGTCCTCAAAGAGGAAATCGAGGGGCACGCCAAGGCCTACGGGCTGGACTTCTACGAGACCATCTTCGAAGTCGTGGACGCCGACGACCTCAACGAAATCGCGGCCTACGGCGGCTTCCCCACGCGCTACCCGCACTGGTCCTTCGGGATGCAGTACGAGGAACTGAAGCGCGGCTACGAGTACGGCCTGAGCAAGATCTACGAGATGGTCATCAACAACGACCCCTGCTACGCCTACCTCATGCGCTGCAATTTGCAAGTCGATCAAAAGCTCGTCATGGCCCACGTCTACGGCCACTGCGACTTCTTCAAGAACAACGCCTTCTTCGCCCACACCACGCGCAAGATGATGGACGAGATCGCCAACCACGGCGCCCGCATCCGCCGCTTTACCGAGCGATTCGGCGAGGACGAGGTCGAATCGTTCCTCGACCGCTGCATGTCGATCGACGACCTCATCGACATCCACTCCGTCGCCATCAAGCGCCGCGACGACCACCCGAAGTTCGAGATCCAAACCGCGGACGACGACACCGCCGAAGAAGAGAAGCCGGTGCGTTTCAAGTCGAAGCCCTACATGGACGATTACATCAACCCGCACGCCGCCGACGCGCACGCCAAGCCGAAAGAGCCCGGTTCCGCCCGCTTCCCGGACCACCCGCAGAAGGACGTGCTGCTCTTCCTCATCGAGCACGCCCCGCTGAAAAACTGGCAGCGCGACATGCTCAGCATCGTCCGCGACGAGGCCTACTACTTCTACCCGCAGGGTCAGACCAAGATCATGAATGAAGGCTGGGCGTCGTTTTGGCACTCCACCATCATGACCCAGAAAGTGCTGCAACCTTCGGAACTCATCGACTATGCCGACCACCACTCGGGCACCATGGCGATGAGCGGGATGCGCTTGAACCCGTACAAGCTCGGCATCGAACTGCTTCGCGACGTGGAACACCGCTGGAACACCGGACGCTTCGGCCCCGAGTGGGACGCCTGCGACGACTACGAAGCCCGGCGGACTTGGGACAAACAGACGGGCCTCGGCCGGCAGAAGATTTTCGAGGTGCGCAAGGTCCACAACGATATCACCTTCATCGACACCTACCTGACGCCCGAATTCTGCAAGGAATACAAGCTCTTCTCGTTCGCCCACCAAGATGCCACCAAGAACTACGTCGTCGAATCCCGCGAGTTCGAACAGGTGAAGAAGCGTTTGCTCTTCGGCCTGACCAACTTCGGCAAGCCGTACATCGAGGTCATCAACGGCAACCACCGCAACCGGGGCGAGCTGCTCTTGGGGCACCGCTATAATGGGGTGGAGTTGAAGCTGGGCGACGCCCAGGAAACGATGGTGAATCTCCGGTACATTTGGGGCCGGCCGGTGCACATCGAAACCGTCATCGACGACAAGCCGGTGCTGCTCAGCTTCGACGGGACCGAACACACGCGCCAACCCATCGGAGGGAAAACATGAACCCCACGGACGCCATCGTACAATCGCTCGCCGGCTGGCAACCCGTCGGCCCCGGCCCGCACACCCACACGACCGCCCAACCGGGTTGGCAAGCGACCGTCACGGCCGAGGCCAACGACAGCTTGGCGACGAAAGCGACCGAGGTGAGCATCGCGCGCACCGGCCCGCCTCCGGTGGGGAGGACAGTGCGCGGCTGGGCCGAACTCATCGTCGCGAAGCCGGCGGGCCTGCCCGAGAAGCTCGCGATCCACGAGATTGACGGCAACGGCGGTACCGCGGTATTGCGCAGCGCCGAACCGACGCGCAAAGGTGACAGCGTCGGCTACTACGAAGCCACGCTGACGGGGAACGACGAAGCGAAGCTGCGCCGCTACACGGCAAACACGGCCGAGCGCACCCCGAGGGAAGCGACGCCGTTCGTGCTGACGCACGAATCGATCGCGAAGATCGCGGAGACGCTGGCGGGGTGAGTGGTAGAGGCTATTGACACCTCATAAACGAATTGAAGTATTGGGACGACCTGTGAGCATGGCCGAGCGCGAATTGGAGGAAGACGAAAACCTTGGTCTGGGCTATGGCCCGGACAAACAAGTGTGTGCAGCTTGTGTCGAAGATTTTTTCCTTGCGGAGTACATATCAAATAACGCTAGCGAGCTATCATGTGACTATTGCAATGGGAGCACGATAGAACCATCGGCGTTGAAACTTGTAGATCTGTCACGTTGGATGGCTACAGTGATAGTCGAAGAATGGACGGATCCATCGGAAGGAATGCCTCACGACGATGAAGACGGATATCTATTTCCTGGCATCAGCGGCATTGAATTATTGGAACAAATCGGTTTCTCCCCCGAGTCGGACCAGTTAATTGGGGATATTGCTGAATTCTTCTCTGGTCAGAATTGGTGCAAGCGAAACCCCATGACCTTATCGCCTTCAGAGCGCCTGCAATCTGGCTGGCAACAATTTTGTCAAGTTTGCCAAAATCCAGATCACGATTATAGTAATGATTTCGGCAATCCCGATGACGAAGGTCATCCCGACTACTTGCCTCCAGCCGGTATGCTCCCAGAGGTCGAAATCGTCATTCGGAACATTGGCCTGATTCGCCAATACCCTATTGGTACAAAATATTGGCGTGGTTTTCGACATCAACCAAGTGAGAACTACATTGTTCCAGCCCGTTTTGCTTCTCCAACTATCGAGCAAGCCGTTCAGCCAAATCGCTTTAGGCGAGCGGCAGCACTTGATTCACCTGCCGCACGGCTTGATCGTGATGTCGTACTTGCGAAGCGACGGCGAGCGCTCCATCCGCGC
>JANOSQ010000803.1:0-3431 GCA_031415915.1 Fimbriiglobus sp.
CCCGAGCACCTTGCCTTCGCGGGTGGCGCCGATTCCGAGCGGCAATGGGGCGTCGTTCACGAACAGCGCGAGGATCAACTCGCGGCCGTCCTTCGTCGTCATCACTCCCGCGAGCGCTTTGCTCTTGAGTAGCATCCGGCCGTTCAAGCTGTCGCCCCAAATCAGGGTGCCGGTCTTGGCGAAGACCTTGCCGCGGGCGGGGCTGTTGTCGGGCACCACGCCCACCAGTGTGCCATCCACCCCGAGCGACGGCAGGCACTCGCGGAACTTCGGCCAATCGTCGCGCTTCATCATGTTCTGCAACAGCGTCACCGTTGCTTTCGGCGTCACCGCATCGGCGGCGGCTCCGCCTGCGCCGCCGGCGAACGAAATGGTTTCCACCGGCACGCCGAGCCTTCGCAGGATCTTGCGCTGTTCTTGCATCCCTTCTTCGAGCGTGCGTTTCTCGGCCTTCGCCGCGAGCAAGCACGGCAAAGTGCTGGCGTACAAGTTGTGGCTCACTTTCAACGTGACCTTCAACGCTTCGCTCAGCGGGGGCGACGTGTAGTGGCCGAGCTTTTGAAAATCGATGTAGCCACCGCGCGGGAAGTCGATCCGCTCGGCACGGGTGAATCCCGCTTGCACGCGAATCCCCGCTTTTCGCAGGGTTTCGATGAACACGGCCCGGGCGAACCATCCCGGGCTGTCGATGGGGTAACTGCGAATATGCGTCCGCTCTTTCGCCGCGATTTTCCCGCGCACGGTGAACGATGTGGGACCGGTCGAGTTCAAATAAATCGGCGCCGCGCCGCCTTCGTCGCCGGTGGTCACCTCGGCATCCATCGAGATCGCGGCCGTCGCGGGGCGGAAGGTCACGCTCGCACGGTCGCCGGGTTTGGATCCGGGCTTCACGATGATGTCGAGCATGTTGTCGTTGACGATGATCGGCGATACCGCGGACGGGCCGCTGCCGGTGCCTTGTGCGGAAGCGAAGAGCCGGTCGTCGATCAGGACTTCGCCGGTGATCTCTTTCACCCCCGCGGCCTTGATCTGCTTCGCCAAATCTTCGAACGCCGCGAGCGGGTTGGTGTCCGTCAGCTCGGCGTCGTAGTTGCCGCCGTTGGCATAACTGTGGTCGTGATCTTTGAACGCGAGCTTGCCATCCTTCGTCGTGCGTCCGCCGAACGAGAGATCGCCGCTGGCGACGAGGATGAGGTCGCCTTTCAACACGCCCTTGTCGGTGATTTCTCCGCGGGCATAGACCGGGGTGACGAACTCGTGATCGGCGCCGAAGGCGATGAGCGCCGCGGAGCAGGAATAGAGTTTCGTGACCGACGCGGGGATGATCAACTTCTCGGAATCGCGTTCGTACACCACCTTGCCGCTCTTGGCATCGATCACGCAAATGCCCCAGCGGGCTTGCTTGTAGTCCTTGCCGTCGATCACCGCTTCGATCGCTTTCGCCAGTGGCTCGTCGGCGCGGGCATGAATGGATGCCAATGTCGCGGAAACGAGGAGCAGAGCCAGCGGACGCATCGGTGAACCTTTCCCGAGGGAAGCGGAAGCGGGATTCTAACCGGGGAACGCCCGTGCGGCGAACGGATTATCGATCCGCAGTCTCCTCGGATCGGCCTCACTTGAGTGGGCAGGTTTCTGCGGCCAGTGAGACCCGAAACGCATCTCAGCCGGCTCGCGGTGGGTTTTTCGGACCGACCCGCTTGCGGCGTTCCCGAAACTCCGAGAAGTGTAGCCGCACCCGGCACGCTCAGCGGCCAGCCCGCAACGGGTCACTCCCGACGGCGGCCCCGGCAACGCGTCCCGGCAGCGGGGTTTGCGTGAGGGCGATTCGGCTTTGTCGGACGGCCTCGGCGGCCTCGGCTTCTTCCAACAGTTGCAACAGGAGTTGTTCCGTTTCATCGACCGCGGGCGGGGTTGAAATGGTCGGCGGTGCCACGGGCGTCCGCCAGAGGGAGAGAACCCCTTCGAATAGCGCCACCAAGCCGAAGCCCCACGCGGCCATGGTCAGCGGCAATCGCCATTGGAGTGTCTCGGACATTTCTTGAACGCCGACATTCTCGCGGCCACCCGATTCCGAGACGTACCACATCGAGGCCAATTGGGCGAACAAATAGCCGATGACGGCCAAGATCACGGCGGTCGGCACGCCGTTCTTCAAGAGCTTCAGCAGATAAGGACGCATGGAGACCTACGGTGCGGTGAATCCGATTGCCGCTACCATAGCACGAGAATTCACGCGCAGTCGGGGGCGGAAGATGGCCGTTTTGTTGATTGGCACCCTCGATACGAAAGGTGTCGAATTCGCCTACATCCGCGATCGGCTGATGGCGGCGGGGGTGCCCGTACTGGTCGCGGATGGGGGGAGCGGCGAACCGGCATTCTCCCCGGATTTCAAAGTGGGCGGGCCGGGCGAAAGAAACGTCGCCGTGACCACCGCGGCGACCGGCGCCGCCGCGCTCGCGCGCAAACTCCACGCGGAAGGGCGCCTCGACGGCATCCTCGGCCTCGGCGGGTCGGCCGGCACGGTCATCGGCACCGCGGCCATGCGGGCGGTGCCCGTGGGCATCCCCAAGGTGATGGTGAGCACACTCGCCTCCGGGGAAGTCCGCCCTTACGTCGGCACCCGCGACATCGCCATGTTCCACTCGGTCGTCGACATTGCCGGGTTGAACCGCATCAGCCGGCTCGTGCTCGACAACGCCGCCGCCGCGATGATCGGAATGTGGTCGCAAGTCCGCACTCCGCACTCCGCACTCCGCACTCGGACGATTGCGGCGACGATGTTCGGCGTGACCACACCGTGCGTCCAAGCGGCCCGCCGGCATTTGGAAGCGACGGAATGCGAGGTCGTCACCTTCCACGCCACCGGCACAGGCGGTCGGACGATGGAAGAATTGATCGCGGAAGGGCAGTTCGACGGGGTGCTCGATCTGACGACGACGGAACTGGCGGACGAACTCGTCGGCGGTGTGATGGCGGCGGGGCCGGATCGGTTGACCGCGGCGGCGCTGAAGGGGATTCCCCAAGTCATCGGCGTCGGCGCGCTCGACATGGTGAACTTCGGACCGCGGAATACGATCCCCGCAAAGTTCGCCGGTCGCCGCTTCCACGAGCACAACTCGACGGTCACGCTCATGCGGACGACGCCGGAGGAGAACGACCGCTTGGGCTTGGAGATCGCGCAGAAAGCGTGCGCGGCCAAGGGGCCGACGGCGATCTTGCTGCCGTTGCGGGGCGTTTCGGCGCTCGATGTCGAGGGTGGGCCGTTCTGGTGGCCGGAGGCGGACGCGGCGCTGTTCCAAAGCTTGCGGAACTGGGTCGCCGGGGTGGAATTGATCGAACTGGATCTGCACATCAACGACCCGGAATTCGCCCGGGTCGCCGCGGAGACGCTACTGAGATTATTACAGGCGAGCCGGTCGCGTCAGCGGTCG
>JANOSQ010000804.1:0-1701 GCA_031415915.1 Fimbriiglobus sp.
ACCGTTCTCCAGCACCCAGGTATCTTTGCTGCCGCCGCCTTGGCTCGAATTCACCACGAGCGAACCCTTCACGAGCGCCGTCCGCGTCAAGCCGCCGGGCAAGACCCACGTCGAACGGCCGCTGACGATGTACGGCCGCAAATCGACGTGCCGCGGGGCCAAGCCTTCGTCCGTCCAAGTCGGGCAGGTCGAAAGCGACACCACCGGCTGCGCGATGTAATTGCGCGGGTTGTCCAAAATCTTCGCCCGGAATTCATTCTGCTGGGCGACGGTGCTCCACGGCCCCATGAGCATCCCATAGCCGCCCGATTCATTCACCGCTTTCACCACCAACTCGGCCAAATGATTCACCGTGTAATGCAAATCGTCCGGTCGGGCGCAGATATACGTCGGCACGTTGCGGAGAATCGGCTCGGCATCGAGATAGAAACGGATCATCTCTTCAACGTAGGGGTAAACCGCCTTATCGTCGGCCACCCCCGTACCCACCGCGTTGGCCAAAGTCACATTGCCCGCGCGGTATGCGCGGAATAATCCGGGCACCCCCAACAGGCTGTCGGGCCGAAATGCTTCGGGGTCCAAGAAATCGTCATCGAGGCGGCGGTAAATGACATCGACTTTTTCCGGCCCGCGCGTCGTTTTCAGATAGACCGTGTCGTGATCGACGAACAAATCTTGGCCGAGGACGAGTTCGATCCCCATGTGCCGGGCGAGGAAACTGTGCTCGAAGTACGCCGAGTTGTACGGCCCCGGGGACAGCAGCACGACCGTCGGCGGACTCTCGGCGCCGTCCGGGGCGACGCTCATCAGGGCTTCGCGCAATTGCTGCGGGTAATCTTCGACCCGCCGAACGTGGCAATCTTGGAAGAGGTGCGGGAAGACTTTCTTCATCACGGCCCGGTTTTCGAGCACGTAACTCACGCCCGACGGCGTCCGGCCGTTGTCTTCGAGCACCAAGAATTGCCCGTGGTGATCGCGGATCAAGTCGGTTCCGCAGATGTGGACGTACTGCTTGCCCGGCGGCGTGAAGCCGATCATCTCTTTGCGAAATCCCTTGGAACCGAGCACGAGATCGGCCGGGATGCGGCCTTCCTTCAAGATGCGTTGATCGTGATAGACATCGAGCAGGAACGCATTCAACGCGGCAATCCGCTGTTCCAAGCCTTCTTCGATGCGATCCCATTCTGCACCGGGCACCGGTCGCGGGATGAGATCGAACGGGAAGATCTTTTCGGCGCCGCGCATGTCCGAATAGACGGAGAACGTGATGCCCTGATTGACGAAGGCCAAGTCGGCCCCGGCCCGCTTCGCGAGGAACTCGGGCACTTGGAGCTGCCCGAGGCGATCGTGCAGCGTCTTGCAGTGGGCGTGGGGCGATAACTCCCGCGTGAAGAGTTCATCCCACGCGGTCGAATGGGGTTGGTAAGCTTGGAACAAACCACCGGAAGGTGCGGTCATTGCCCAAGCCCTGTGCGAAGACTGCCTAGCCAAGTTGCGAAAGAGCCGCTCGTCGGCTCAAAAGTCCACGGGAACACGCCGAGTGCATCTTCTATTCCGGGGGCGTAGGGCGGGTGGAGTCCGCGGAACCCGCCGCTCGCAGAAATAGCGCTCGCCAACGAGCCGGACGCGTGAGCGACGGACCGAATGCCCCCCCGGCAAGTTCCGAATCGTCTTTCAATGCAATCGGTCCGTCGCTCACGC
>JANOSQ010000805.1:0-2962 GCA_031415915.1 Fimbriiglobus sp.
CATTCCAGACTTTCACGGTAAACAGAGCACCGGTCCCGCCGGCGAAGGCGATCCGCCGGCCGTCGGGGTGCCAGGCCACGCAAAAGTGGATCGCCGTGTGGCCGGTGAACTCGGCGCCGACCCGCAACGTTTTCGCGTCCCAGATGAGGGCCGGCGAGCCGAATCCGCCCGAAGCAATCTTCGGCCCCTCGGAGGCGTCGAGGCCGACCGCGAGGCACCAGATTTCCACGCTGTGTTCCCGGAAGGTCTCCTTTTCTTGGCGTTCGCCACTGCGGAGCGGCGTCGCGTCCCACACCCGGATCGTCCCGTCCAAACTGGACGAGGCGAGCCGCCGGCCGTCCGGGCTGAAGACCACGCACCCGCATTGGCCCGTGTGCCCGCGGAGGCCGAGGAGTTCTCGGCGCGTGTTCGCGTCCCAGACGCGCACGATCTTGTCTTCGCCCGCCGTCGCGAGGAGCGAGCCGTCCGGGCTGAACGCGACGCCCAGAACGAGTGCGGAATGCGGGAGCGTGTAGACGAGCCCACCGGTCGTCGTATCCCACACGTCCACGCGGCGGGCGAAGCTGGCCGTGGCGAGGCGGTCGCCGCCTTTATCGAACGCCAGCGCGCTCACGGGATGGGGCGTT
Organism: Fimbriiglobus sp.; assembly: GCA_031415915.1. GTDB lineage: Bacteria > Planctomycetota > Planctomycetia > Gemmatales > Gemmataceae > JALHQU01. The sequence continues at coordinate 627 of JANOSQ010000805.1, forward strand.
GTTACGGGAAATGTGCGGAGCGGCGCGCCGCCCCCGGCCACCGGGTCCCAAAGCTGCACGCTTCCCCCCCAGCTCCCCGACGCCAAGCGGCGCCCGTCGCGGCTGTAAGCCACGCTGAGTCGATGCTTGTCGCTTCCGGGGAAGCTGTGCAGAAGTTCGCGTTTGCTCCAATCCCAGACCTTCACGTCGCCATTACTCCCCGCCGCGAGCTGCCGGCCGTCGGGGGGACTGAACGCCGCGGCGTACGCGGTCCCGAATGTGTGGACCGCGTCGCAGGGGCGCTCGAACACCTTGAGGCCGGTCTTCCAGTTCCAGACCTTGACCGCCTTCCCCTCCTCCCTCTCTTTCACCTGCCGATCCCAGCCCACGGAGGCCAGGTGCTCGCCGTCCGGGTGGAAGGCTATGCTGAACACCGAGTCGCCATGCGCCTTCGGGATAACCCGGATCAACTCGCCCGTCCCGCTGTTCCAGATCTTGATGGATCCGTCCCCGCCCGCGGAGGCGAGGAATTCGCCTTTGGGGCTGAATGCGATGCTGTTGACCTCGGTCTTGGCCCGGACGATGAGCGGTTCCACCCGGCAGAGTCGCATCAGATAGTCCCACTCCCACGCGCGCAAATCTTCCGGGCAATCTTCGAGGAGTTCGAGGGCGCGTTTCAGGTTGTTCACGGACAGCTCGCCTTGGGCCAGCGCGATGCGGCGGAAGTACCCCTCCACCCGCTCGTCGTAGAGCGTCTGGTTCAGTTCGCCTTTGGCCTGCCGTTCGCCTTCGGCTCTTTGCGCTTCCCGCTGGCGCGCTTGGCCGGTGCGCACCAAACCCACCGATGTGCCGACGATGCCGCCGAGAAGCGCCAGGAAAATCGCAATGGCCGCCAGGACCGGTCCTTGATTCCGCCGCGCGAACTTGCGGAATCGGTACCCCACCGATGGCGGGCACGCCTGCACAGGCTCGTCGTTCAGGTAGCGCTCCACGTCCGCCGCGAAGGCGCTGGCCGACTCGTAGCGGCGGTTGCGGTCCTTCTCGAGCGCCTTCATCGCGATCCAGTCCAGCTCGCCGCGGAATAGAGCCGACAACTTCCGCGGCTCGCTGCCGCGGTTGGCGGACACCGTGGCACTGGCCGGCCCGAGCGTGCTCATCCGCGTACTCGGCCTGGCGGGTTGCTCTTCCCGGATGATCCGGCGGACCTCATCGAACCCGACCGTCCGCATCCGCTCCTTGTCGAACGGCGTCGCCCCCGTGAGCAGTTCGTAGAGGAGCACCCCGAGCGAGTAGATGTCAGACCGCGTGTCCACATCCAGCCCGCTCATCTGGGCCTGCTCGGGGCTCATGTACAGGGGCGTGCCGATCATTTGCGCGAAGTTCGTGAACAGCGTTTTCTCGGTCAACGGTTGACCGGCGGCCTTGGCGATGCCGAAGTCGATCACCTTCGGCACCGGCGTTCCATCGTGCAACGTGACCAGTACATTGGTGGGCTTGAGATCCCGGTGGATGACCCCCTTCTGGTGGGCGTGTTGGACCGCGCGGCATACCTGCGCGAACAACCCGAGTCGGCCGCGGACGCCCTGTCGGTTCTGATCGCAGAAATCGGTGATCGGAATCCCGCGGACGAGTTCCATCACGAAGTACGGCCGCCCGCCCGCCGTCTCGCCCCCGTCGAATACTTTGGCGATGTTGTTGTGGTCCATCAGGGCGAGCGCTTGCCGCTCGGCCTCGAACCGCGCCACCACTTGCCGGCTGTCCATCCCCGGCTTGAGCACCTTCAGCGCCACCTTGCGGCGCATCGGAGAGGACTGTTCGGCCATGAACACCACCCCGAACCCGCCTTCACCGATCTGCTCCAACAGCTTGTACGGGCCGATGAGCATCCCGGGCACTTCGTGTATCGGCCGTTCGGTGGTGGCGGCCGGATCGACGCCACCTCCATGAATGCTGCCCATGGCTTTGTGGGAGTGCAGGAGTCGCTCGACCCGCGCCCGCAACTCGGCGTCGCCAGCGCAGGCCTCGTCCAGGAAGGCGGGCCATTGGTCGGCGTCGCGCTCGAGGGCCGCGAGGAAAACCGATCGGATGCTGTTTTCCATTGCGAGCATGAAATCCTCCCCGGCGCATGGACTCTATCTACCAGTGCGATGCGGCCCGGGCGGTTTTCTCACGGCGGGAGAAAGAATTCTCGAATTGCTACGCGAGTTCCGACAGCTCACTGGACAGCCAGGCGCGGGCGTAGGCCCAATGTCGATAAGCCGTGGCCGTCGAGATACCTAAGACACCGGCAGCCCGATCGAGACCAAGGCCGGAAAAATAGCGGAGCTTGACGAGTTCACCCGCGAGGCGGTCGAGCG
>JANOSQ010000806.1:0-20225 GCA_031415915.1 Fimbriiglobus sp.
CAAGCTCCGCGACCGCTACGGCCGCACGACCGCCGGGCAATCCTGCTTGCTGGCCCGCCGGCTGGTGGAAGCGGGGACGCGCTTCGTCACCGTGAACTACGGCGGCTGGGATCACCACGCCAAGATCTTTGAAGGCTTGGAGAAGAAACTCCCCGAATTCGACTCCGCGATCAGCACGCTCATCGCCGACCTCGCCGACCGGGGCACCCTCGATGAAACCCTCGTCGTCGTGATGGGCGAGTTCGGCCGGGGGCCGAAGATCAACAAAGACGCGGGCCGCGATCACTGGGGCCCCGCCGCATCGCTGCTCTTCGCCGGCGCCGGAGTCAAGAAGGGCTTCGTGCTCGGCAAGACCGACAAACAGGGCGGCACCGTGATCCAGCGCCCGGTCGCCCCGGCCGACGTCTGCTTCACCATTCTCGACGCGCTCGGCGTCAACCCGCGCAAAGAACTCCGCACCCCGGACGGCCGGCCGATCGAAGCCCTCGACCTCGGCGAATCGGTGAAGGAATTGTTCGCCTGATTACTTTTTGTCGTCGCCGACGAGGAAGACAAGCCGAGGCCGATGGAATCCGAACGACGTGCTGATGCGAACTACTTCGGGGGCGCACCGATAGTTCGCCTCACGATTTCATGCCGCTTGCGTAAATCCAAACAGACGCGCAGGCGAAGGCTATGCCTACCAATGACAACACGACTGCAACAACGCGGGTGGTACGGTCTTTACCAGATTTCTCGTTTAACTCATGCTGTAGCTCGGCCCTCCGTGACAAAAGCACTTTCTGCTCTTCTTGAAGCTTTTTATCCATTGCTTTCAACTCGGCGGCATGTATAGTCGCTGCTCGCATCCCCGCTTTCCCCTTTCGCTCCCGGTTGATACCAGCCTCTTCTACCAGACGCTCCTCATAATCACGCCGTTCCGCCTGAGTGATACGAGGGCCGGTCACGGTGTACGGCTCGTAGTCTGCCGCGTTCGCATCATGCCGGGCTTGGGCGGCGGCCAGATCTTGGCGATGCTGCGCTTCCTTGCTCAAAATATCTCTTTGAATCTCGGCAAATCCCTGAGTTGTACCAGTTGCGCCACTCGCTGAAAGCGACGACACCAGCAAGAAGAAATATGCCGAGGCGGACAAGAGAATCAATGCACCCAGTCCCAATATCGCGGGCAAGAGTAAACGGTGGCGACCCTCTTCAAGTGGTCGCGATGGAGCTTCTGAGAAGTCAAAGTTGTCCATGGCAACGCTCCTAGTTCTGGGCGTGGCGGTCGTAGGGATCTGGGGGGAGCCTAAGTGATCAATGAGCTTCAGCGCGTTTGTCAGAATGCCGTTGATGGCCAGAGTTGGCTGTGAATCTCGACTGGGGGGCCATGTATCTTTCGCCGGCAAGTTGGGAAACTTGCCGCCACAATCACTTCCGGTCTTTGGTATCGTCGCGGACGAGGAAGACGAGTTGTTTGGCGCAGAGGGAGATTTTGTCGCCCGGCCGCAGCTTGGTCGGGCCGTGGATCTTGGCCCCGTTGAGGACGGTGCCGTTCTTCGAAGCGATGTCGTGGAGTTCGCACGAGCCGTCGCGGTGGACGACGATCGCGCAGTGCCGGCGGGAGACGCATTCGTCGCGGAGTACGACGCTGTTGTCCGGCAATCGGCCGACGCTGTTCACGCCGACGGTGAGCGTGTGGAGTTGTTCGCCGTCTTGCACCCAGAACGTCCGGCTGAGGTTGGCGCCGTACGAGCGAGTGTCCCCGCGGCCGGAGCTGTCGTCGTGGAGCCAATCGAGATCGCCGCCGAGAGTCAACTGCCCGCAGCCGAGTTCCATCCGGTCACGCGCAGCCCGGAATTCGGCCAGTCGGGGCTGGCCTTCCAAGTGCATGCTGTGGAAGCGAAGTTCGGGCACGACCCGGCCTCGGCGACTGAAGACTAGTGCGAGACTCTAACGATTCTACGACGCTATCGCGAGATGCTCACGAAGTATTGACAGTTTTCGACGTTACGGCTAGTCCAGTCAAGGGAATAGGTCGCGGATTGTGCGGGAAATTCCGAATTCGAGCGCCACAGTCGGACGGGCAGTTGATCCCGGTTCCGCTTGCCCCGCCGCACTCTTCCCGACACAATGCCCCCTATGGCACGAACCCCGCTCGCTTGGGCCAACCTCACGCACGACCGCGTTCGCTTCGGCCTGTTCGTGCTCGGCATCACGTTCGCCGTGGTGCTCATGTTCGTCCAACTCGGGTTTCGCAACGCGCTCCTCGATTCGAACACTCAACTTCACGGCAAGTTCAATGCCGATCTCGTGCTGGTTTCCCCGAATCGGCAGGCGCTCGCCATGCGCGAACCGTTCCCACGCCGACGACTGTTCCAAGCCGCATCGGTGCCCGGGGTTCTCAGCGTTCACCCGCTCTATCTTGAAAACGCCCTCGGCACCCTGCGCGACACCAACCCGGACTTGCAGCACCGCCTGCCGAACCGGGGAATCCGTGTCATCGGCCTCGACCCGGACGCCCACCTTCTGAATCTCCCCGAACTCGATCCGGACGACGATCGCTGCCAGATCGAAAAAATCCGCACGCCGGGGAAGGCCCTGTTCGACCGGAACAGCAAGTCGGAAGCGACCCGGGGCGGGTTGGCCCAAACCAGCTACGGCCCGCTCGCCGCGGGAACCGAAGCCGAGTTGACCGGCCGGGACATCGAACTCGTCGGCGATTTCGCCCTCGGCACCGACTTCACCACCGATGGCACGCTCATCGTCTCCGAGCAAACGTTTTTGGAACTCATGCGGAAGCCCTACACCCTCGGCCCGGCCTCGGCCGCCGTCGATATCGGCTTGATCCGTTTGGAACCGGGCGCCGACCGCGACGAGGTGAAACGGGCGGTCCGGGAGGCGCTCGGCGACGGCGACGTGGACGTTTTCACCGTCGATGAACTGAAGGACCGGGAGAAATCGTTCTGGCTGACGAACACGCCCATCGGGTTCGCCTTCGGGTTCGGCATGTTCATGGGTTTCGCCGTCGGCTTGGTCATATGTTACCAGATTCTGTCCGGGGATGTGTCCGACCACTTACCCGAGTACGCCACGCTGAAGGCGATGGGCCACGGCAATCTCTATCTCGCTTGGGTCGTGCTCCAGGAATCGCTGATCCTCGCGGTCGCCGGGTTCGTCGTCGGCTTCTTCCTCTCGTGGGGGGCCTACGCCCTCCTCTCCGCCAGCACCGGCTTGCCGATGACGATGACGCCGATGCGCGCGGGCAGCTTGTTCCTCGCCACCGTCCTTCTCTGCGCCGCCTCGGGGATGATCGCTTTGATCGGGTTGCTGAAGGCGGATCCGGCCGATGTATTTTGAAACGCCCTTTGGAACTTGAGACCAAATGAAGCCCGTTCCCACCCTTCCGCCCGCAGGTCAACCGCTGCTGCGCATCCGCGGGGTGAACCACACCTTCGGCAGCGGCGACGCGCAAACGCAGGTGCTCTTCGACAACAACCTCGAAGTGATGCCGGGCGAACTCGTCATCATGAGCGGGCCGTCCGGCTCCGGCAAAACCACGATCCTCACGCTCATCGGCGGCCTCCGCGGCGTTCAATCCGGCGACATCGAAATTTGGGACGGCCTCGCCGGGAGCTACCGCAGCCTGCGCGGTTCGTCCGACGGCGACCTCGTGAAGGTCCGCCGGCTCATCGGGTTCATCTTTCAACGGCACAACCTCTTCGACTCTTTGCAGGCCGTGCAGAACATCCGCATGGCCCAGCAGCTTTTCTCCGAGGGGGCCGCGGCCGACGAGGACATCCGCAAGTTGCTGACCTACCTCGGATTGGCCCAGCGGATGAACTACAAACCGGCGGGTCTGTCGGGCGGTCAGCGGCAGCGCGTCGCCGTGGCGAGGGCGCTGGTGAACCGGCCGAAGTTGATCCTCGCCGACGAACCGACGGCCGCGCTCGACGCCAACAGCGGGCTGGCGGTCATCACGCTGCTGCAGAATTTGGCGCGCGAGCGCGACCCCGCCGAGATCGCCAAGCTCATCCGCAAGCCGGGGGAGCACGACGACGAAACCGGTCGGCTCACGGAAGAGCAAGCAGTGCTGTTGAAGGAACTCGCCGTCGAGAAGGGGGCGACGAGTTTGATCGTGACGCACGACGCCCGCATCATGAACCGGGCCGACCGTATCGTCCACATGGAGCGCGGCAAGATCGTCTCGAACGTCGTCGTCGCCGAACGGCTATTCGTGACCGAGGGATTGCGGAAGGCGGCGTTTTTCGCGGCGATTCTGCCGGAGCAGCAGCAAGCCATCGCCGACGGGGTTTGCATCGGCGTTCACCCGAACCTGCCGGTGCCGTTGCATTTGTCGACGAATGAGAACCTTGCGGTGAAGGTCTTCGCGGCCGGGGAAGCCATCGTGAAGCAAGGCGACCCCGTGGACGACCAAAGCGAGTTCTATCTGATCCGGCAGGGCAAAGTGCGTGTCGAACGGGATGCCGGGTTCGGGCCGACGAAGGTCGCCGAACTCGGCGTCCAAGATTTCTTCGGCGACCGGGCGCTGGTGACCAACGAACCGCGCAACAGCAGCGTCATCGCCGAGGAGCGCACGGAGGTCTACCGCATCGGCCGGGAAACCTTCCGCAAATACGAAGCGACCAGCCGGCCGTTCATCATGCGCATCCGAGATGTGTACGGGGCGAAGTGAGCGTCGGCATTCCAAATGCGTTTTTGCTTCCGCTGCTTCCAATGCTTCCAATGCTTCCAATGCTTCCTATGCTTCCGCAGAGGGGTGGGGGGTAAACTCCGCGGAAGCATTATTCGGCCCCGGCCTGAATTCGTCCGATTCGTCCATTCGTCCAATTCGATACGTTTCGTCCACGCTGGGGTGTGGCACAGCTGGACGAACGAATCCGACCCCGCCGAAATCGAAGCGGGCAATCCTCACTTGGACTCCCGACCTTGTAGGTCCGGCCCCCGCGCGGATAATAGCCCCACTCGATGCGGAGGTGGCGATGGCGGGTGCGTTCCGGTGCGTTTGCGGCTACGACGCGGGGGTGGTCACCCTCCACCCCGATTCCTCCGTGATCTGCCCCGGCTGCGGCCAGCCCGTTTCATTCGACGACCCGCTGAGCCGCGACGGCATCACCCGCGTCTACGACGGCGCCGTGCCCGAACCGACCGCCTTCCACCTCGATCCCGTCGGTTCCGCGGTCGAAATCGATCCCGCCCGCTTGCGCGCCCCCAAGCAACGCGTCACCGTGCTGCCCGTGGTGCCCGGCTTCGAAATCCTCGGCGAACTCGGCCGCGGCGGGATGGGCATCGTCTACAAAGCCCGGCAGACCTCGCTGAACCGCGTGGTCGCGCTCAAGATGATCCTCGCCGGTGCCCACGCCAGCGACGTCGACCGCGAGCGCTTCCGCAAAGAAGCCTCCGCCGTGGCGGCGCTCCAACACCCCGGCATCGTCCAGATTTACGAGATCGGCGAGCACGCCGGGCAACCCTACTTGGCACTCGAGTACGTCGAAGGCGGGAGCTTGGCCCAGAAGCTGGCGGCGCAGAACGACCTGATGCCCGCCCGCGATTGCGCCCGCTTGGTCGAGCACCTCGCGCGCTCGATGCACCACGCCCACGCCCTCGGGGTCGTCCACCGCGACTTGAAACCGGCGAACGTGCTCTTGGGCGGCGCCGGCGAACGGACCGCGGAGAGTGCCACGCCGAGCGGGTCGTCGCCGAAGTCGGGCATTAAAACCTCGGACGCGACCCCGAAAGTCACCGACTTCGGCTTGGCCAAGCGGCTCGATGAAACGCTCGGCAGCGGGGCGACCAAAACCGGCGCCGTTATGGGCACCCCCAGTTACATCGCCCCGGAGCAGGCCAGCGGGCGGACGTCCAAGATCACCCCGCTCGCGGACGTCTACTCGCTCGGGGCGATCCTCTACGAGATGCTCACCGGTCGCCCGCCATTCAAAGGGGACACCCCGCTCGACACCGTGCTGCAGGTGATCCACGACGAACCGGTGGCGCCGTCGCGGTTGCGGCCGAAGCTCCCGCGCGATCTCGAAACGATCTGTTTGAAGTGCTTGTGCAAAGATCCGCTCCACCGCTACGGCAGCGCCGAAGAACTGGCCGACGACCTGGGTCGCTTCCAGCGCCGCGAAGCGATTCGCGCCCGGCCGCAGTCGTCGCTCGTGCGCGGGGTCAAGTGGGCGCGGCGGCACCCGGCCATCAGCGTCTTCGCCCTCATGGCGATGCTCGGTGTCGCCACGATCGTCGCGGTGCTCGGGGCGGCCTACGCCGACGTCCGCGAGGCGGTGGCTCAGAAAGACAATGAAGCGAAGCTGGCGAAGGAGGCCCAAGAGAAAGCCGAAGCCGAGACCGCCCGCGCCGACCGCAGCGCCTCCGACCTCACGGTGTTGGCCGAGCTGTGGGCGAACGAACTGGTGAATAGCCGCCAGACTTTGGAGGATCTTCAAGCCAACGAAGAATTGAACCGGCGCTCACTCTATTCGCTGCAACTGTCGAAAGCGGCTGCGATCTGCGAGCGCGACCCGAAGCTGGCGCTCGAACTCCTCGACGACCCCGAGCGCTGCCCGAAGGAACTCCGCGATTACGCGTGGCGCTACTTGCGCCGGCTCTGCCGGCGCGAGGAATGGGCCTACCATGCCCACTCGGCACCGGTCGTCGCCGTGGCCGCGTCCGCCGACGGGGCGCTGGTCGCCACGGCCGATCAGTTGGGCGGCGTCCGTCTCTGGAGCCCGCGCAGCCGGATCACCTACGCCGTGCTCGCCGGGAACGGCGGCCGGGTCAACGGCATCGCCTTCAACGCCGCCGGCGATTGCGTGGCCACCGCGGGGGACGATGGCACCGTGCGCCTTTTCGATCTGTCCTCGGCCTTCCTCGACCTCGTCCGCCAAGCGAATCGCCTGCTGCCGAACGTCCCCACCGAGTGGGTGTCGAGCTTGCCGCGCATCGCTTATCACACGTTCAAGCCCTCGCTCGCGGTGAAGGCGTTCCGCGATCGCGCCCGCTGCGTCGCGTTCTCGTCGAACGGGCGAACCCTCGCTGCGGGCGGTTCGGACAGCGGCGGTGAGAAGGCCGACGGCATCGTGCGGACGTGGGATCTCGCCGGCCGCGAGGTGTCGATCCCCTTGGCGTCGGTCGCTTCGGCGGCGAGCGCCTCCGCCCGGTTCCTCCAAGCCCGACCGCTGCGGGGCTCGCCCCCCAAGCCGGATCGGGAATTCCGCGATCACCTGAGGCCGGTCGTCTCACTCGCTTTCTCGCCCGATGGTCAATACCTCGCCAGCGGCAGCGACGACGCCAGCGTCCAACTCTCCCCGTTGGTCGGCCCCGGCCGGCCCCTGCTGCTGAAATTGCACAGCGAAGCGGTCTACTCGCTCGCCTATTCGCCCGATGGGAAAACGCTGGCCACGGTGGACAACGGCGCCGATCCGTCGATCTGGCTCTGGGATCTCGGCGGGCGGGCGCCCAAGGAGCGCGCCCGGCTCACGGGGCACACGCGGGCCATCTACACGGTCGCTTTCTCACTCGATGGCAAGACCCTCGCCAGCGCCGGGTTCGACCGAACCATCCGTCTCTGGGATTTCGAATCGGGCGAGGAGCGCGCCCGATTGCAAGGGCACACTGCGGCGATCCGCGGCCTCGTGTTCGTCCCGGATCAGCGCCTGCTGGTCAGCGTGGGGAACGACACGACCGCCCGCGTCTGGCGGATGGGGGTGCGGCGCAACGACGCCGGGGTTTTGCCGTCCGATACCCCGCTGAGCGTGAATGCCGCGGCGCTCGGGGCCGGGGGTGGCCTCCTCGCGACCGCGGAGAAAACGGGCGCCATCCGACTCTGGGGGCTCGACCCGAAAGGAATCGGCGGGATTCCGCTATCGGTGGTTTTGACTGGGAACGTCGCGGGAATAGGCGGGCAGGCCCGCGACGTGGCGATCTCCCCCGACGGCCGGTTCGTCGTGGCCGCGGGCGACGACGGCTTGATCGCTTGGGACACATTGGGCCATGGCAAACGCGATCCCGTGCCGACGGCGTTGGTGAAGGGGCAACCCTGTTACGCGCTCGCGCTCGGCTCCGACGGGGTCACCTTGGCCGCCGCGACGCGCGCCGGCGTGTTCCTCTGGAACCTCCGCACCGGCGCCAAACTCCGAGAGGAACCCATCCTCGCCGGAGATGGCGTCCGCAGTCTCGCGCTCTCCCCGGCCGACGACCCCGCCGCTGCTCCGCGCCGACTGGCGGTCGCCATCGATAAGACCGTCACGGTCATCGACCTCGCGTCCAAAGAGCGGACGACGCTGGCCGACGCCCATACGACCGCCATCCACAGCTTGGCCTTCGACCTCGGCGGCAAGCACCTCGCGACCGGCGGCGATGCGGGCCGGGTGAAAATCTGGACCGTGAAGAGCAACGAGAAGGGGCTGGAACTGGAGAATCGCTGCGAGATGACCGGCCACACCGACACCGTGAACGCGCTCCACTTCACCCGCGACGGCCGATCGCTCATCAGCGGCGGCCAAGATCGCACGGCAATCGTCTGGGATCCGGTCACGGGTCAAGAGCGGGCGCTGCTGACGGGCCACACCGACCGCATCGTGGAAGTGGGGATCTCGCCGAAGGACGGCTCGCTGATCAGCATCGGCCGCGACGGCACCGTGAAGCGCTGGCGCGCGGAGGGGGAATGATGACGCAGGAAGTGTCGGCCGCGCGCGTGACGGTCTTGGGCAGTGGGAGTTCCGGCAACGCCACCTTGTTGCAAGTGAACGGTCGCGGGTTGCTCATCGACTGCGGGTTCGGCCCGCGCGACTTGGCCACCCGGCTGGGAACCCTCGGGCTGAGTTGGGCGAACGTGAACGCGGTGCTGCTCACCCACACCCACGGCGATCACTGGAATCGGCACACGCTGGAACAACTCCGACGGTCGAACATCCCACTCGTCGCGCACGCCATCCACCACGCGGTGCTCGCCGGTTGCGAAGAGTACGCCCCGCTGAAGAAGGCGAAACTCGTGCACGCCTACGGCCGGGCCGCATTCAACCTCGGCGGAGTGCTCCGCGTCGAGCCGATCGAAGTCTCCCACGATTCCGAACCGACGTTCGCCTTCCGCATCGGCCAAACCCTCGCCGATGGTCGCGCTTGGAGTTACGGGCACGCCTCCGACTTGGGCTGCGTCTCGGACGCCCTGCTCCGGCACTTCCACGGGGTCGATGCGTTGGCGCTCGAGTTCAACCACGATGTTCAACTGGAACGCGCCAGCCGGCGACCGCGGCACCTGATCCACCGGGTGTTGTCGGACTCGGGGCACCTCTCGAACGCCCAAGCGGGCCAGGTGCTGAAGGCTTGGATCGAAGCCGGTGACCCCGGCGATTTGCAGGCGGTGATCGCGCTCCACCTCAGCCGGGAGTGCAACCGCCCCGAGTTGGCCCTCGCCGCCGCAGCGGCCGCCGCCCCGGCCGCGACCATCACCGTGGCGAAGCAAGACTCGCCGACACCGACGTTCGACATCATCCCGCGGGCCGCAAAAGCCCCGTCGAACCGGGTACCCACTTTACAAAGAAGTGCCCCGCAACCGACACTGCTCGAGGCAGTCGCACAACAAGCTGGATAAGCTGGATAAGCTGGCGAAGCTTTGCCGATTCTCCGGCTTGGCGAGACTGTCGGCACTCGAAGCTTCGCGAAGTCTGCACCGCCGGTGGCGATCCCGGCGCCGATACCGATAGTGCCGGTTCGCAGGCCCACGGAGTCGCCCGATGAAATCGTTGCTCGTCTTGTCGTTGGTGTTCGGCGGCGCCACCCTCGCGGTGGCCCAAGATTTGTCCCGTCCGCTGCCGAGCGTGATCCAATCGAAGATGCCGGCCTCGGCACCCGCCCCGGCGATGATCTCGCACCCGACGAATTGGTCGGCGACTTGTTTGCCCGCATGCCCGGCCCCGCAAGCCCGCTGCGCGACGGCGGCCCCGGATTGTTCCATTTCCCGAGGCCCGCTCTGCCAGCGACTCCGCAACTGGCTGACCTTCCGGATCTGCGAGCCGAACCACGCGGCCCTTGTGCCGACGCCGTACCGCGCCCCTTTTGCCTATTTCCCGCACACGCCGGCGCCAATCGGGTTCAACGGCCCGCTCGATTGCAGCCCGGCCAAGCGTGTGTGGGGTTGGAGTCAAAAGACGTGCGGATCGAGTTGTCCGACGACGGGCTGCGACTTGCCGTGCGGCTCGATGGAGCGGAAGCGATTCTTCGGGCGGTTGCTTTGGCTGGTCGGGCTGAACGGGTGCGGCATCGACCGTACCCCGATGTCATGCCGCGGAACGTGTGCGGCTCCCGGTGGACTCCACTACGCGGGGAACCAATCGACCATGATGTACCCCGGCGTACCGACGCCGGCATCGGCGACGCGGCCCTTCACGAACCCGTGATCCCTGCCCCGATTGCGGGCGGGCGATGGCCGACATGGGACTGGACTTCAAACCCCCCAAGCAAACGGATGTCGAGCACTGGGAAGTCGTCGCGGCCTTGTACCACAGCGGATACCGATACGGTTCCTGCGGCTGCGTTGGCCCTGGCTTTCGACCGACCCGTCGGGTCGACGTACCGGGGTTTCTGGAATCCCATCATCAGCAAACGGCGGGTGAGCTGCTGGCCGCCACGTTTGCCGCCCGTGCGGGTCGCCGGGACTGATCAACCTGCAACTTTCGGGTCTTGCTGATAACTGTCCGCTGATTGCTGAACACTGTTTCGGTCTCAAACTTTCGTACGGAACAGTTGTCAGCGGTCAGTTCTCAGCAGTCAGCAAGAAAAGCCGCCCCGTGTCAAATTCTTGCCGCCGGAGTTTCTCTGGTCGCTCCACTCGATCTCGGCGGAGTCCTACCATATGTTGATGCGGTTCCGCCACGAGACGAATCCATGATCCGCGGCGTGTTGTTCGACTTCGACGGAACCCTCGCCGACAGCTTCGCCGCGATCGCGAGCAGCACGAACCACGTCCGCGCATCGTTCGGACTGCCGGCGCTCTCGGAAGCGAGCATTCGGAAATATGTCGGGCACGGGTTGGCGAATCTGCTGGAGGAACTCTGCCCCAGCTTCGACACCGACCTCGCGGTGGCGCGGTACCGGGCGCACCACCCCGGCGTCATGCTGGCGAATACCAAGCTGTTCCCCGGCGTCCGCGAGACGCTCGAACGCTTGCACCGGCACGGCTACCCGATGGGCGTCGGCAGCAACAAAGCGGTGGCCTTCACGGAGTCGCTGGTCGCGGGCTTGGGCTTGGCCGAACTGCTGCCCGTGGTACTCGGCCCCGAAGACGTGCCGGCGCCGAAGCCCGACCCGGCCATGTTGATCGAAGGCTGCCGGCGCTTGAACGTGCTACCGAGCGAAGGCTTGTATATCGGCGACATGCTCGTCGATGTACTCGCGGCGAAGGCGGCGGGAATGCCCGTCTGGCTGGTCAATGTCGGCTTGGCGGGAACCGACGACCCCCGCTCGGCCGGGCCGGATCGCATCTTGGAGCATTTCTCGGAGATCGCGGATTTGTTACTCGCCCAGGAGCAAGCATGAAGCGCGAATTGATCAGCACCGGCGGCAAGTGGGAACCGATCATCGGCTATTCGCGTGCCGTCCGCGTCGGGCCGTTCGTCCACGTCTCCGGTTGCACGGCCATGACGCCACAAGGCCTCGTCGGCAAAGGGGACGCTTACGCCCAAACGGTGCAAGTCTTGAAGACCATCGCGGCGGCTCTGGAACAGGCCGGGGCCAAGCTCGAACACGTCGTCCGCACGCGGATGTACCTCACGGACATCGGCCAGTGGCAAGAGGTGGGCCGCGCCCACGGCGAAGTCTTCGGCGGCATCCTCCCGGCGACGACGATGGTCGAAGTCTCCAAACTCATCGACCCCGACATGCTCGTCGAGATCGAAGCCGAAGCGATCGTGCCGGCGGAGTAGAGGGGCGCTACTTCTTCGGCTTTGGCCGCTCGTCGGCGAGCATCTCCTCGACGAACTTGACGCGCTCCGCGTCGTCTTTGCGGGCTTGCGTCACATACGCCGCCGCGGCCGCGTTTTTGCCATCCGCGGCGGCGTCGAGCGCGAAGCGGAGCACGGCCCGTTTCACGATCTGCTTGTTGTGGCTCGGCTTGGTCGCCTCCTGCAAGATGAAGCCCGTCTCGTCCCACGCGCCCCACTTGCGGAGATCCTCGATCGGCAAATCGGCGATCTCCTCTTGGCGGACGAGCGTCTTCATCGCCGCCATCAGGTCTTCCTTCTTCAACACGTCCGGGCGGTACTCCCAGAAGAACCGCAGCACTTTGAGCGCGGCGTAGCGGGTCGTGAAATCCTTCTTGGCGTCGCCGAGGATCGTGTTGAGGTGCGCCCAGCCCTCCTTCGGCTTCAACAGGATGTACCCGGCGAGCATCCCGTCGAGGCCGCTGCTGAAGGCTTTCTCCGGGTCGTCGATCAGCGCCTTGAGCGCCGCGGCGTCCTCGGCCTTGCCGCAGTGGCCGTACATGAGGCCGTACAGGCCGAAGCGCGAGGCGGGGGTATTCGGATCCTTCAGCCACTTCAAGAGCTTGTCGGCGGGGAGCGTCGCGGAGAGTTTGCGGACGTCCTTGTACTCCGCGTTGCCGAACTCCATGAGCGCGTCGGTGTTGATGACCAACTCGCCGTGGTCGAGGTACTTGAAGAAGAAACTCAGCCGGGCTTGGGCGTCCTTCTCGCGGGCCACGATGGCCTGCTGGAGGTACGCGGGGAGGTCGCTGTTCCCTTTGATCTGCTCGCCGCGGTAGGGGTCGAGGGTGGCCCGGCCGGCGTCGGCGAGCACGGCCGCGGAGGCGATGGCCGAGACGCCCACGTCGGCGGTCGGGCTGTACAAGCTGCAGAAGACGAGGAACTTCTCCCCTTCGCCGGCCTTGGGATCGAGGGGGACGTAGCGCGGCAGCACGATCGACTTCTTGCCCTTCAAATACGGGTGGGGCTTGACGACCGTCGCGATGTCGAGTTCGGTCGAACCCTTGGAGAAGTCCTCGGGATCGCGCTTGGCGTTCTTCAACGTGCCGAGCACGATGAAGTCGGCTTGCCCGACTTCACTCGAGAGCGTCTGCCCTTGGGTGGCGCAGAAGGGGCACGCGTGGATCTCGGCGGCGGTCGCCGCCGACAACCCGAACAGGGCGAATCCGAGCGAACGCAGCAGCATGGCAGATCCTCGTCGTGTCTCGCGGGGGCGATTGCAATTATACGGGCGCCGCCGATTCGACAGCAATCAGTTTGGCTTCGGTGAGCGCGAAGGCCGCGGTGGTTTCGGGGCATTCGCCCGGTTTGAGCACGCGCAGGTAAGCCCGGCTGCGGGCGATCGTCTTCGCCCGTTGCTCGGGACCGAGCGAAGCGCTGTCGGCGAGGTTGTCGTAAATGTCCGCGAGTTTGCAGGCGTACACGGGCCACGGCGCCGCCGAGAGCGCGGCGTGATAAACCCGTTCCCGCTCGGCTTCCGGCAGGCGCATCTCCTTCGTGAGCGCCGAGACCCAATCCGCCACGTCGGCGCCGAACTCTTCGGCGAGGTCGTCGTAGTCGGTGGTGGTATCTTCGATGGTGTCGTGCAACAGCGCGGCGGCGAGCACCATCGGATCGCCGATGCCGAAGACGTGCCGGGCGATCAAGCAGACGCGGAAGGCGTGCGAGACGTAGGGCGTCACGTTGTCTTTGCGGAACTGGTGCCGATGGGCCCGGGCGGCGAAAGCCGCGGCGGCGAACAGGATGTCGTTGGGGTCGGGCATACGGCTCCGGGTGGTGGCAAAGCGCGGCGTCGGAACGAGAGCGGGCCGAGGGAAACATCCCTCGGCCCGCGGCGTGGTCACCCGCTCATTCTAGTTCCGACCGCCTTCGCGCTTCTTGTCTTTTTTGTCGCTCTCCCCACCGCTGGGGCCACCCATACCGGGGCGACCACCGAACTGGCCACCGCCGCCCATGTTGCCGCCGGGGTATTGGCCGCGGCCTTTGTCGTCTTTCTTGGCGTCGGCGCCGCCGAGGGAGGTCTTGGTGCCGCGCAGCCATTCTTCGGCGGTCAGGAAACCGTCGCCGTTGAGGTCGCGGTCGACGAACTCATCGACCGACTTCGTGGCGGTCCGCCATTCGTAGAGGCTCACTTGGCCGTCTTCGTCTTTGTCGATGCTGGCGTAGGGGAAATCCTTGGGGAGCTTGCCGAAGCGGAAGACGACCGGCCGTTCGTTCTCGGGGTCTTCGATCTTCGGATCGCCGCCGCCGGGGAAACCGCCGCCCGGCGCACCGGGATAGCCACCGCCTCCACCGCTGGCCGCGGCCATGGTCGCGGAGAAGACCTTGAGTTCGGCGAGGTCGATGCCGCCGTCTTTGTTCGTGTCGATTTGCTCGAAGTACGGGGTGAGCATCCGCGTTTCCTCGCGGACGATCTTGCCGTCCTTGTTCTGATCCGCCCGCGCAAATAACGAGTCGGGATCGCCCCAGAGACTCATTCCGCCGCCACCGCGGCCGCCGCGATCTCCACCGCCGGGGAAGCCACCACCGGAGCCGGGGTAACCACCGCCGGGATAGCCACCACCGCTGCCGGGGTAAGCGCCGGGTGGGATCTGGGCGGAGCTTCCGGGGGCGCCGATGATGATCGGTTTGTCCCCGCCGCCGTTGCCGGAGCCGACCGAGACGACCAAAGGGACACCGCTACCGGGGACGGGGATCGGGGCCGCGGGCGCACCATACGCACCGGGGCCACCCGGGGTGCGTCCGCTCATCCGGGAAGCCATGGCCGTTTGGAAGGCTGCTTTCGTGAGGATCCCATCCGGGGGCAACGGGTTGCCGCCGCGGGTGACCATGCTCTTGAGTCCCGGATTCTTGTTCAAGTCGATCGAATCGGCCCCGCCGCTCATTTGCAGCCAAATCGCGTTGGGATCCATCTGCGGGCGACCACCACCACCGCCACCCCCTGGGAAACCACCGCCGCCGCCACCTGGGAAACCACCACCGCCGGGACGTTCTCCGCCACCGGGACGTTGGGCCAGCAGCTCGCTCGGGCTGGCGCTGAGGCCGCAGCCGAGCAGAGTCAGGGCGAGGCACTTCTGGAATCGCATGGAATCACCCGAGATGGGGACGTGGCCACTTCTATGGAAATGATAGCCGACGGACGGAGCGACCGTCAGAGCGAAGTGCGCAAGTCTCATACCCTTCTCATAGGAAGGCTACTTCCCAGTCGGTTCCCCCGGCGCATCCTCGTCCGGCACCTTGCGCCGCACGGCCCGCGACAACCCGTACCCGGCACCCATCGCCAGCAAAACTCCCAGCGATCCGGCCCCGAGCAAGACGAAGTCGCGGCGGTTCAATTCCAGAGCGGAGCGAGGCTCCTCGTCCGCCGGGGCGCTCGGCATCGTCACCAATTCCACGTTGATCTCGTCGGGCAATTTCGGCGTGGCGACCAGAGCCGGGTGCGGCTGGGTCTTCGGCTTCACCGGAACCGCCACCGCTTCATTGCGGGGGGTCGCTTGGGCGACGGGCTTCGCCGGTTTCGACGACGGCCCGGCTTTCAGCGCCGCCGGGAGTGGGGCGTGCGGTTTCGTGGCCGCTTGCATCGCGGCGCGGGCCTCGACCGGCAGTTCGAAGGCGCTCTCGGACTCCAGCCATTGCTGGTACGCTGGCAACACGGGAACCTTGACCGCGGTGGCGGCTTTGACGGGCAAGAAGGCTTTCAGCGAATCGGCCGCGTCCTTGGGCGTCTGCGGGCGATCCCCCGGTTTCTTTTCCAACAGTTTGCCCACGGCCGCGCTCAGGCCCGCCCATGTGCCGGGGACGAGTTCCGCCAAGCTCGGCGGTTTCTCCGTGGCGTGCTTCACCATCTGGGCCATCACGTTCTTGTCTTGGAACGGCGGCCGCCCGGCGATCAGGTGGAACAGCACGCAACCGAGGCTGTAGATGTCGGCGCGCACGTCGGCGCTGCGGGCGTCGCGGGCCTGCTCCGGGGCGAGGTAATCGGGCGTGCCGAGCAACGCCCCTTCGCCGGTGAGCTGCAAATCCTGCGTGGCGGGTGAATCTTCGTCGAACATCTCGCGGCCGAGGCCGATGTCGAGAATCTTGATCGTGTCGTCGAGCGTCGTGTCGGTCTTCGACGCGGGGATGCCCGCCGTCGGAGCGACCATGAGGTTCGCGGGTTTGAGATCGCGGTGGACCATCCGTTTGTCGGCGAGGTGTTGCAAGCCGAGCAGGGCGTGCGAGACGATGCGGACCGCTTCCGGCGCCGGCAGTTTCTTCCGCCGAGTCAGCACTTCGTCGAGGGTTTCGCCGTCGAGGTGCTCCATGACGATGAAGTGCGCCCCGCCCGTCTGGCCGAGTTGGAAGGCCCGCACGACGTTGGGGTGATCGAGCTGCGTCAGTAACCGGCCTTCGCGCTGGAAGCGGTTGAGGGCGTGCGAATCGCGCGACTTGCTCGACGGCAGCACCTTCAGCGCCACCACCTGCCCGGACGCGTGCACGGCCTTGTACACCCCGGCGGTTTGCCCACTGCCGATGCGGTCGAGGATGACGTAGCCGCCGATGTAGAAGCCTTCGGAGCGACCGCGTTGAATCAGCGCCGCTTGGTAATCGGTGAGGTACTGCTTCTTCACGAGGAACTTGCGGAAGCCTTCGACATCCGCGTCGGTGCCGGAGGTTTCGGTTTCCCACGCCTGGCGGATGCCGGGGACTTCGTCCTCGCCCAAGAGCTTGCTCTTGCCGAGGGCGGCGCAGTAGTCGGTCACCGTCGCGGTGGGCGTGGCCATCGGGGGAGGACTCCTTCGGATTGGGATCGTTTCTGTCCGAGCCGGCAGCGTGAGTGAGCGACGGTTTCAGCTAAGACCGTCGCTCACGCTGCCGGCTCGGACGGACGCCTAGAGCGGATTTCAAGTTGCCGTATCGTGTGCGTGAAAATGGAAGTCTTCCCTCTCCCGGCTTTGCGGGAGAGGGGGGCCGAAAAAAGGCGGAGACGCTACGCGAACTTGAAGTCCGCTCTAACCCTAGCTCACCCTTGGCGGCGCAGCCGCTTCTGCGGATCGACTTCGAGCACCCCGAAGGCCTGCTCGTGCCGGACGACGATCTGCCGCAGGGACTCGATGAGCCGCTTGGCGACGAACGGGTTCATCACGAGGCGGTGCGTCAGGTGGATCGGTTCCATGCCGCCCGGGATCATGATGCCCGTGTGCAAGCCGACATCCATGAGGATTTCCTCGGTGCTGCTGCTGAGACTGAGGCGGAAGAAGTTGCAGTAGACAGGCTGCATCTTCGACACGTCCACCTGGACCGACACCTGCGTTGGCTGGGGGGCGGGGGTCGGGGGGGTCACTTCGTCGGCCATCGGGGAGGCTCCTGGGATCGGGGGTTGCTCCGGCGAAGCCCGCCGCGCGGCGAGGCCATTGGCCGGGAAGGTTGGTGGGGTCGGGCGCACGCCCGGTTCGAACAGAATTCAGTCTACGGAATCGGGGCTGTCGGGATCGCGGCGCGCGCGATGCCGCCTCCATTCGAGTCTCCCATCCCCACATTCGGGAATTCGGGAACCGAAAGGGCTACCGACATATCAAACTGGGTAACTGGCGGAAATAATTCGGGTGGAATGTCCGGATTTTCCCGCCGATTCGCACCACGCGGGAAAGCGATTTGATTCTCTCGCAAAGCGCACTATAGGTTTTGAGCCACCGCGAGATTCCGTGAAGCCCGGTTATCACGGTTGGCACGCTCGGGTGGCGAAATGGGGCCGGTCGAAGCCCATGCCGTACCGGTTTTTCGGTCTATGCCCGCGCTTCCGCTAGGTTTTCCGCATCGGCGGATGGAAGATGCCCGCAAAGTGCCGCGTTATCGTTTCGACGGTCGATACCAGCGTGCGGGGTTTGCTGAACGGTCGGTCGGGTTTCGGAGTCGGTGAAGTCGGTTTCTTTCCAAACCAGGATGACCTCCATGTCGCGTCTGCGCCGCTACAGCTCCGAAGCCGTGCAATCCCCCCTCGAAACCTACCTGCGCGAAATCAACGAGACCGCGCTTCTCACCGCCGACGAGGAGAAGAGCCTCGCCCGCCTCATCGGCGTCGGCGACACCGCCGCCCGCGACCGCATGGTCCGCGCCAACCTCCGGCTCGTCGTCAACATCGCCCGCGGTTACTCCGGCAAGGGGCTGGCGCTGCAGGATCTCATCGAAGAGGGCAACCTCGGCCTGCTCCGCGCGGTCGAGGGGTTCGACCCCAACATGAACACGCGCTTCAGCACCTACGCCAGTTACTGGATCAAGCAGAGCATCAAGCGGGCGCTGGTGAACACGGCCAAGACCATCCGCATCCCGGCGTACATGGTCGAATTGCTGTCCAAGTGGCGCCGGGCGACCAACAAGCTCAACGACGAACTCGGCCGGCCGCCGACGCCGGAGGAAATCGCCAAGTTGCTCGGGCTGCCCAAGAAGAAGCTGAGCATCATCAAGAAGGCGATCCGCGTTTACAACAGCACGCCGCAGACGGATCAGAGCGAAGCGGGCTGGAGCATCGACGAGATGCTGATGGACAACCGGTCGAAGACGCCCGACGACGAGATGGTCGAAACCGACGACCTCAAGCAGGTGCTGGTGCTGCTCGAAAAGATGGACAAGCGCGAGGCGACGGTGCTGAAGATGCGCTTCGGCCTCGACGAGGAAGAACCGAAGACGCTCAAGGAAATCGGCGAGAGCCTCGGTCTGACGCGGGAACGGGTGCGGCAGATCGAAAGCGAAGCGCTCGCGAAGTTGAACGAGAGCCTCTGCGGGGATTGAACCGGCTCACTGCCGAACGCGATTCAAGCCCCGCCGTCCGCTTGTCCCGGGCGGGGAATTTCGGGCGAGCCCGTCCCCAATTGAAATTCTTGGGCCATTCCCGCCCGGCCCAACGCCACTGATCTCAACGGAAGCCACATTCCCGACGACAACGGCGAAGACACGCGCCAAGCGCGTTACCGAACAGGAATGGAGGCCCCGACGTGCAATCGTCCTGGCAACTGTCCAAGCAGGCATGGTCGCCGCCCCGCCGTAACCGCTGCGTTGCCGGAGCAACCCGATCATCGGTCTGACCCCCCCTGAGGATCATCGGCTGGTGAGCGAGCCGTGTCCTTTGTGGTGAGCAGCTCGGCGAGCACTCTCGCGTTTTTGTTGTCGGGGGCCGGTTCGTGCAGTTGGAGGCGGACAATCGGGTGCTTGTGGTCGTCGCAGGCCATCCACCCGATGACTTGAACCGACTCGACGATATCCAATGGCACCGCCACCCAGTGTCCGCACGTTTCGGACTCCGAGAACAGGATTACGTCGGAATCGGCGTCGCCGGGTTTCGCCATACCGATCCGGATCAAAGACGGGCGGAGCGACCCGCTTCGCATCTGAGTCAGGAATTCTTTGCCGGAGTGCTTCGCGTCCATTCGCACCTCACTTTTGTGTAGGGTGATTGTCGCTGCAGGCCGTAGTAACCGGTGGTTTCGGTGCCCCGTCACGGTATGGTTCCGCGAGCTACGCTATACCGACGGGATCTCCTTGATGGCCGCGTGCAATTGCGCGACAGCCAACTTGCGGATTTCCTGCCGTCCATCGACTTGGGGCAGCAGAGTCGAGATGTCGAGGATCGCCAGCGCGGCGCTCAATTGCTGCCGCCAGGGTTCGGGATGCGGACCTGCGATGGGCAGCCTGTCCAGACCGCCACCGGTCAGAATCCACCAAGTCAATAAGGAAGAAGTATTCATCAAAGCTCCTGTTGGTTGATCGACGCGCATTCTGGAAGCCGTGTTCTCGCCACTCGCAACCTATCCGGATAACGGCGGGATCGCGACGACTCGTACCCGCCACGGTTCGACCACCCGGGATAAACGTCCGCACATCTGTCCGCCTGCCCGACGGGTGTCAAGCACCATCCCGAAAATCCGCGGGGTCGGCTCTGGCACCGGTCGCTGGGCCTGAGCGGCTGTTGCCGAAGAGGGATTCTCCAGCGTATTGGCCGGGTTTCTTTCTGCATATTCGCAAGCGAAAAATCGGTGTCGGCGCTCGATTCGGAATCTGAGTACGTGGTATTATCCGGCATATTCGCAGACAATCGGGTGTCGCCTCTTTGGCCCCGTCGTCCCTGCGACGTTCCCGCTTAGGCGAGCGGCAGGAGGTAGCCTACCCAATTGAGGTTTCCGAAACGAGCTCGGCATGAGACGATGGGCAATTCACCCGTCACCCATCTTCTGAGGACGGAGTCATGGACGACTCGAAAGTCGCACCGATCGATGCGTT
>JANOSQ010000807.1:0-7034 GCA_031415915.1 Fimbriiglobus sp.
TGGCTGACGCTGAACGCCCAGTACCACCACTTCCGATTGGCGAACAAGCGCGACGCGCTCTACAACGACGGCGGCAACGTGATCCGCTTCGACCCGACCGGCCGGGCCGGCCGCGATGTCGGCCAGGAGTTCGTGGGGACCGCGAACTTCCACGTGAGCAAACACGCCGATGTGCTGCTCGGCTACGCCCACCTCTTCGCCGGGGACTTCATCAAGAAGACCGCGGCGCCGGGGCAATCGAACGGATTCGACACGAGCCTCTTCTTCCTCCAAGCGAGCTATCGCTGGTGAAATTCAACCCGCGGGTGCTGATGCGCAAAAGCCACCGCTGGGGGGCCATCGCCGTGGCGATCCCCTTTCTGGTGGTCATCGTCACCGGCATCTTGCTGTAGTTGAAGAAGGAATCGGGTTGGATTCAACCGCCGACGGCGCGGGGGCAGGGGAAGACGCCGGGGATTTCCTTCGACCGGATGCTCGACGCGGCCAAATCGAAACCCGAAGCGGGCATCCAGTCGTGGGGCGACGTGGAACGGATCGATGTGCAGCCGGGCCGGGGGATTGCGAAGATCCAATCGAAGACGAGTTGGGAAGTCCAAGTCGATCTGCAAACCGGCGACGTGCTGCAAGTGGCTTACCGCCGATCCGATTTCATCGAAACTTTGCACGACGGCAGCGGGTTCCATGACCGGGCGAAGCTCTGGGTATTCCTGCCGACGGCCGCGGTCGTCCTCGGCCTTTGGTTCACGGGCATCTACCTGTTTTTCTTGCCGCTGTCGGTGAAGTGGCGCCGGCGCTGGGCGGAGCGCAGGAAAGCGGGGTGATTTCCGACAAATTGTCGCACACCTTTCCCGGTGATGATGGTATCCTCCGCTTCAAATTCATCGGGGTGCAGCCCGTGGTTCGCACATTTTCAACACTGTTCGCCCTGAGTCTCGTCGCCGGCGCCTCCGCGGCGGAGCCGACCAAGCTCGAATTCTTCGAGAAGAAGATTCGCCCGCTGCTCCTCGCGAACTGCTCGGGCTGCCACTCCGCCGAGACAAACTCCAAAGGCGGGCTACGCGTCGACGACTTCAAAGGCCTGCTCACCGGCGGCAACAGCGGCGCGGCCATTGTCCCCGGCAAACCCGCCGAGAGCTTGTTGTTCAAACGCGTCACGCTGAAGGACGAAAAGCGGCGGATGCCGTTGGAAGGGAAATCCCTGAGCGACGAACAAATCGCCGACCTGAAGAAGTGGATCGAAGACGGGGCCGCGTGGCCGGCGGTCAAGGTGCCCGCGGCGCTGACCCATGCCAAGCCCGAATACGACAAGCTCCGCAAAAGCCATTGGGCGTGGCAACCGCTGACGCAGCCGAAGCCGCCGGCGGTGAGCGACGCGGCTTGGGCGAAGGGCGACATCGACCGCTTCGTACTGGCGAAGCTCGAAGCGGCCAAATTGAAACCGGTGGCCGACGCGGACAAACTCGCGCTCATCCGGCGGGTCACGTTCGACCTGACGGGGTTGCCCCCGACGCCGGCCGCCATCGACGACTTCATGAACGACACCTCGGCCCACGCATTCGCCAAGGTCGCGGATCGATTGCTCGCCTCGCCGGCCTTCGGCGAACGCTGGGGCCGGCACTGGCTCGACGTGGCCCGCTACGGCGAGAGCACCGGCCCGAGTCGAAACATCCCCTACCCGTTCGCGTGGAAGTACCGCGACTACGTCATCGACAGCGTGAACGCCGACGTTCCCTTCGACCGGTTCCTCCGCGAACAGATCGCGGGGGATTTGCTGACCGCGAAGGACGACGCCGAGCGGGATCGCCAGAAGATCGCCACCGGGTTTCTCGCCCTCGGGGTGAAGGACGTGAACCAGCGGTTCAAAGTCCGGTTCATCATGGACAACGCGGACGAGCAAATCGACGCCGTCACGCGTTCGGTGCTCGGGTTGACCGTGAGCTGCGCCCGCTGCCACGATCACAAATTCGACCCGGTGCCCCAGACCGACTACTACGCCCTCGCCGGGATCTTCACCAGCACCGACAACGCCAGCGGCGTCCGCAACAAGATGGGCGGCGGCGGGCTGGACTACTACGACACCGCGATGCTCGTGAAACTGAGCACCAAACTCCCGCCGCCGCCGGCCGAGCAGGTGGAGAAAGTGAAAGCGGAGTACGAGGAGGCGAAGAAAGCTTGGGATGCGATCCGCGGTACACCCGAAGGATTGAAAGCCGCCAAGGACGGCCAACCGACGCAGCGCCCCTTCCGGTTGAAGTTCGAAAAACTCCAAAGCGAACTCGCGGCCCTCACCGATCCGGTGCAGCGCGGCGCGGCGACCCACGGCGTCCGCGATGCCAAGGTTATCGCGGATACGGAAGTCCGCATCCGCGGCGAAGCGGAGAAACTCGGGCCGGTCGCCCCGCGCGGGTTCCTGACGACCGTTTCCGTCCCCGGCGCCGCCTCGGTGAACACGAAGCAGAGCGGCCGGCTCGAACTCGCCGAGTGGCTCGCGAGTTCCCAAAACCCGCTGACGCCGCGCGTGATCGTCAACCGGACGTGGGCCCACCTCTTCGGCCGGGGCCTCGTCTTGACCGTCGATAACTTCGGCGTCACGGGCGACAAACCCTCGCACCCCGAACTGCTCGATCACTTGGCGAACGAGTTCATCCGCGGGGGTTGGAGCGCGAAGAAACTGATCCGCACGCTGGTTCTGACGCGGGCCTACCAACTCTCGGCCGACGGTTCCGATGCCAACCGGAAAGCCGACCCGTCGAACGCCTTGGTCTGGCGGCACAGCCCGCGGCGGTTGAGCGCCGAAGAGTTCCGGGATGCCGCACTCGCCGCGGCGGGGGCGCTCGACCCCAAACGGCCGATCGGTTCCCCCGCCCACGAGTTGAAGATGATCGAAATGACCGACAACGGCAAAGAAGCCAACGGCCTCCGCGACGCGGCCGCGCGGAGCCGGTCGCGCAGCGTTTACCTGCCGCTCGTCCGCGGTGTCACCCCACTGTCACTGGAGGCGTTCGACCCCGTCGACCAAACGCTGGTCTCCGGCAGCCGCGATGCCACCACCGTCCCCGGCCAAGCGCTGTTCTTGTTGAACTCGCCGTTCGTCCGCCGGCAGGCGCTGACCTTAGCCGAGGCGGTGCTGAAAGACGCGAAGGCATCCGAGTCCGAGCGGGTTCAGCTGGTGTATCGCCGCGCCCTCGGCCGCCCCGCGACCGAGAAAGAGTTGACCCGGGCGAGCACCTTCTTGGCCGAGTACGAGTCGGCCGCAAGGGACGAATTCGCCGTTCTCAAACCGACCCCCAAACCGGTCGTGCCCGTCAAACCGAAGAAGCCCAACGACCCGCCGGACAACCCGGATGAAATCGACCAAACCGGCGAGGCGATGAACCCGGAGGTGGTTCAACCCAAGGATGCGAAATCGGCCGCGTGGCTGGCCTTGGTACAAGCCGTGTACGGTTCGGCCGAGTTCCGTTTCGTGAAGTGACAGCGGTACAAGCGAAGAATTTCACCGCGGAGAATGAAGAGGATGCGGAGAAATGGCAATAATGATGTGGGGCAGCTCACATTCTTGATCTTCTCTGCGTCCTCTTCTTTCTCCGCGGTGAAACTCTTTTCTGCGACGCTTTGAGCAAGCTTCAACTTCATTCAATCCACGAGCGAATCCATGTTTCCGATCTCCCGACGCCAAGCCCTGAAGTCCGCGAGTGCCGGGTTCGGTCTGGTCGCCCTCGCCGGATTGCTGGGCGAGCAATCCAGCGCGGCGGAAAAACCGCTGGCGCCGAAGAAATCGCACTTCCCGGCCAAAGCCAAGCGGCTCATCTTCGTCCACATGAACGGGTCGATGTCGCACCACGACACCTTCGACTACAAGCCGCAGCTGATCAAGGACACCGGCAAGGTCGGCCCGGGCGGCGGCACGCTCGTCGCTTCCAAATTCAAATACTCCCAGCACGGCGACACCGGGTCGTGGTTCACGGAACTGCTGCCGAACCTCGCCAAGCACGCCGACGATCTGACGTGGCTCCGTGGGCTGCACACCGATACCCCGGCCCACCCGCAAGCCGTGGTGCAGCTCCACACCGGCAGCGCCAACGCCGCGCTCACCCGGCCGAGCTTGGGGGCTTGGCTGCTCTACGGCCTCGGTAGCGACAACCAAGATCTGCCCGGCTTCGTCACCGTGAACCCGCCGCCGAATTTCGGCGGGGCGGTGAACTACGGCAGCGCGTTCCTGCCCGCCCACTACCAAGGCACCCGCATCGACGACCGCGGCAACCTGCCGAACTTGAAGTCGGCGACGACGACCGGCTTGCAGCGGAAGCAACTCGACCTGATCCAAGCGATGAACCGCGACCTCGCGGCGGCGCCGGGCGCCCCCGATCAACTCGACGGCGTCATCGAGAGCTACGAACTCGGCTTCAAGATGCAGTCGAAGGTGCCGGAGTTGCTCGACATCTCGAAGGAGCCGCAGAAGGTCAAGGACGCCTACGGCGTGAAGGACGGCCCGGCCGGGAGCTTCGCCCGGCAGTGCATCATGGCCCGGCGGTTGAACGAAGCGGGCGTGCGCTTCGTGGAGATTTGCCAGCCGGGGTGGGATCACCACAACAACCTGCACAAGGGCCTCATCGACCGCTGCGCGTCGGTGGATCAGCCCGTGGCCGCGCTGCTGACCGACCTCGGAAAGCGCGGGCTGCTCGACGAAACGCTCGTCCTCTTCGGCAGCGAATTCGGCCGGCAACCTACCATGCAAGGCCCGGACGGGCGCGATCACAACATCACCGGTTACCCGATGTTCCTGACCGGGGCCGGCGTGAAGAAAGGCGTGACCTACGGGGCGACCGACGAATTCGGCATCAAAGCCGTGGAAGGGAAGATGCACACGAACGACCTGCACGCGACGCTGCTCGCGCTGATGGGCCTCGACCACGAGAAGCTCACGTACCGCTACGCCGGCCGGGATTTCCGCCTGACCGACGTGAAGGGCGAGGTCGTCCGCGAGATCATGGCCTGAGGTCACTCCGCCGCGTCGACGCCGAGCTTCTCGCGGAGTTTGCGGATCGCCTTGTACTTCTCGTCGCTGATGCGCTGGGTCGTGGTGCCGAGTTCCACCGCGATCTCCGGGACGCCCCAGCCATCGGCCGAGAGGTTGATGATTTGCTGCTGCCGGTCGCTCAAAACTTCCCCGGCCGCCTTGTTCACTTCCTCGCGCTGATCGACTACGGTGGAGCGCTTCCAATCGGCGACATCGTTCGACAGATCGGCGAATCGGCGGGCGCGTTGGGTGCGCTTCTTCACGGCGTCGATGGCCCGGAGGAACTCGCGTTTGTCGGCGTCTTCCGTCTTCAGCAAGCCCGTCCAGCGATCCCGGCCGACGCTTTCGAGGAGCCGGGCGAACACCTGTTGGGTGCAGTCGCCCCACAAGTCGTCCGGTAGCCGGGCGTTGCGCCAGCAGACTTGGCAATACCGGGTGATGTCCCGCACGGCGGAATCATCGACCTGCTGGGCGGAAGCGGGGGTGTTGGCGCAGGCTTCTTGGCCGCCGAGGGCGGTGCCGAGCATCACGGCGGCCATGACGCCGGCCATGGAGTAGCCGCCGGTCGAAGGAACGATTCGTCGCATGGTGGGCTGGGCCTCCGGTTGTCATCCTGAAGCAGACGGGCAATCGGTCGATTCTCGCTCAAAAGGAATACGCCCGCAAGTGGGGAAGCTTGCAGGGTGCGGCGACGGATTTCGGCGGTCTACGGACGACACCCTCATCCTGAGCGGGGACGCGAGTCTCCGTGCCAGAATCGGTGTACCGTCGTCGTTTCCACCTCACGCTTTCCTGCTTTTCCAGAGCGTCCGCTTCAGCACGGCGTCCGGATCCGTGAAGTCGCCGGCCGATTTGTCGTTCATCAAGCAGCGCACGTACATTTCCAATTTCGCATCGAGGTCGTCGGCGTGGTGCAAGATCAGCGCCTCCGGCACGGCCGGGAGTTTCGGCGAACCCCACGCCGGCAATTCCAAGTGGACCAGCACCACGTGTTCGAGGAGCATCAGCAGCTCGCGATCGAGTTCCGCGTGCTTCACCGCTTCCAGGCGAATCAGATCGCGGGCCAGTGCCAAGTGCCCGAATAGCCGGCCTTCGACGGTGAGTTCCACCGGGACGCCGGGCACTTCCGGCACCGCATATTCCGCCACGCGGCCGATATCGTGCAGGATCGCCGCGCTCACCACGATGTCCCGGTTCAACGGTGGCGTCAGTTCCGGGTAGACGAGCCGGTAACGATCCGCGAGCAGCAAGCAAGACTTCGCGACCGAGAGCGTGTGCTCGAGCCAGCCGCCGGGGAACGGGAAGAACTTGCCCTGCGTCGCCGGCAGACGCTTGAGCATGGCGGCGTACTCGGTGAGCATCCCGAGGGTCAGCGCTTTCAGTGGAACATCGGCGATCTCGGCCTCGACGAGTGTGGTCAACTCTTCGAACATCGCCTCGGAATCGAAGCGCGAACGCTCGTAGTAATCCCCTTCGACGAAGCCATCGGCTTTGTCTTCCTCGCGGATGGGCCGGATGTTTTGGATGGCGATCTGCGGGCCGTACTTGTCGCTGACGCTGAAGAGGCAGCGGATTTTGAAGAAGCCACCGACCTGCCAACTCGCGTCGCACTCGGCGAAGCAATCGCTGTCTTCCCAGACCATCGCGCCGACGGTGCGCTTCGCGTCGCGGAACTTGCAACTGAAGTAGGGTTTGCCCGATTGCGTCGTCCCACGGGTTTTCTCGATGAGCAAGGCGAAGCAATCGGCCGGGGGCGGGCCGGCGGGGAGTTGGTGCAGGGGCACGATTGCGGGTTTGGCCTTGGACATGTCACACCTGGAAGACGCCCGTTTTGAAGGGTAGCCCGGCATCGTACCGCGTCGCGGCGTCGAGGGCCACGATCAACGCGGAGCGCGAATCCTCCGGTTGCACGATGGCGTCCACCCACAACCGCGCGGCCGCGTAGCGGATGTCGGTTTGCTCCTCGTAGCTCGCCTTCACCTTGTCGCGCAGCGCCGCCAGTTCCTCGGCTTCCGGC
>JANOSQ010000808.1:0-1870 GCA_031415915.1 Fimbriiglobus sp.
GGCGAAGTGCCGATGATTCCACGGAAGCCGATTCTTCCGGGGATGGGACATGCGTGCCGTTTGGCTCCTCGGTGTGATCGTCGGACTCGGCTCTTTGGCGGGCTGTCGCACGCCGATGGCGCTGCGGCCGGCGGCGCCCGAGACGGCCTTGCCCGCCGCCGAACGCCAGATCCCGGCCCCCGATGTTTCCGCGATCACCGATCTCCCCGGCGTCGGTTCCGCGAATCCGTTGCCCCCCGTCGGCTATCACCGCCTCACGGCCGAGGAATGCCGGCAACTCGCATGCGACAACAGCTCCCTCGGCAACCTCATCGACGCGGCTTCGGTCGGCGATTCCAAACACAGCCACGGGGCCGGCGCCGCCATCGATCGCGTCCGCGCCATGGCCGGTGGGTATATCGCCCAAGAAGCTCGCAACCGCACCGCCGGCTCGGCCCTGACGCTCTACTACAAGATCCTCGAACTCGAACTCAAATCGGACGTCCTCACGTCGTCGATCTCCGAACTCGACCAGTTGATCCAGGCCAACGACAAGCTCATCGCATCGGGCTTCAAGCAAACCGCCGACGGCTTCGAACTCAAAAAACAGCGGCTCGCCCTCGACGCCGACCGCGTCCGGCTGCGCTCCGGGTTGACGCGCTTGAACGCCGAGTTGAAATCGCTGCTCGCCATCGACCCCGCCACGACCGGCTTCCTGTTGCCGGCGGATCAGGTGAAGGTGGTGCCCGACCCGCTCGACGCCGAGCAAGCCGTTCAACTCGGGCTGATGCTGCGCGGCGACCTCAACCTGCTGCGCTGTTTGGCGAACGCGGTCGATCACCGCACGCTGCAAGCCGTGAGAAAGGTGCTCATCGGGCTGGCGCCGCCGCTGGCGGCCGTGGTCCAAGCGACCGAGCACTTGGTGCCCGCGCTGCTGCCGTTCGTCTCGGCGATCGCGAAGGCGGAAGTCGCCGCGGTCCGCGCGCAGATCATGGGGTTGCTGCAAGATCGGGAGCGGGAAGTCGCCAAGGAAGTCCGCACCGCCGCCGAGGAATGGTCGACGGCCCGCGAGTTGGTCGCGATCGCCCGCCGGCGTTTCGAACTGCACACGGCCAACGTCGCCGACTTGGAGAAGAAATCGAAAGTCGGCCAAGCGGTGGAACTCGAATTGCGCAAGGGTCGGCTGGAACTGCTGCAAGCGGAGTCGGATTTGGTCGGCGAGATCGCGAAATGGAAGCTCGCGGACGTGAAAGCCCGCGAAACGATGGGCCTCCTCTGCGGAACGGAGGGGTGCGGGAAGTGAGGGGGAAATGCCCCGGTTCCCTCGTTACTCCCCCGTTACTGGCAATCTCCGCGCCCTTCTGGTACGTCCTATAGGGGGACGTCGCCGGAATCGGAGGTGCAGCATGCGGTTCATTCTTTCCGCGATCGTCTTGATCGCAGTCGCGTCCGGCGCCGGCGCCGACGACCTATCGGCGAAGGCCCAGCAAGTTCTGACGGCGCACTGCTACCGCTGCCACGGGCAGGACGGTTCCATCGAAGGCGGTTTCAACTTCGTCCTCGATCCCGCGAAACTCGCCGACCGCAAGAAGCTCATCCCCGGCAAGCCGGCCGAATCGCCGATTTACAAACGCATCGCCAACGGATCGATGCCCCCCGTCGGCGAGAAGCATCGGCCCAGTGACACCGAACTGACAGTGCTGAAAGAGTGGATCGCCGCCGGAGCCGCGGGGCCGGCGCTACCCCAACGGAAAACCATCGCGGCCGTCGACATCGCCAAGCTGATTCAAGACGACCTCGACACCCACGACCGGCGCTCGCGGCGATTCATCCGCTACTTCAGCTTGGCCCACCTTTGGAACGCCGGCCTCGGCGACGACGAACTGCAGAC
>JANOSQ010000809.1:0-5788 GCA_031415915.1 Fimbriiglobus sp.
TCCGACCCCTCACGGGGCCGGCTCGCCGAGTCCGCCTCACCGACGCCAGGATCTGTGTCGCATCTGTTGGACCACTTCACCTTGAAACGCTTTCCCCGGACGGGTTACACTCCGAACCGCGCCCCGGCCCGGTTCTGGTACCCCGATGACACCCCGCCCCCAACTCTTCGAGCAGTCGGATCTCGCGGACGCCTCCATCGACTGGGAGGAAACGCCCTGCCCGCTTTGCGGCGAGCGCGACGAGGAACTGCGCTTCGAGGCCGCCGATCCGACTGCGACGGAATCCGGAGCCGGTCGGCGATTCCTCGTGGTGCGCTGCCGGCACTGCGGACTGAGCTACACGAATCCCCGGCCCGATCCCGGCTCCATCGGCCAGTTTTATCCGCCCGATTATCAGCCCCACCGCCGCCCGGCGAAAATCAGCCAAGCGAACCCGCGCGGCCGGTGGCGCGAGCGCATCCTCGGCCGGCCGTGCCGGGAACGCCGCGGGCTGCTGCCGTGGGACGGCGTCGGCCGGTTGCTCGACTTCGGTTGCGGCGGCGGAAGCTTCTTGAAGCGCATGGCCGACCAAGGTTGGGACGTGACCGGCTTGGACGCCAACGTCGGTGCGGTGCAGAGTGTCCAAGAAGAACTCGGGCTCAACGCGGTCGCGGGCACCCTGCCCCACGGCGATTTGCGCATCGGTTCATTCGAGATCGTCACCCTCTGGCATTCGATCGAGCACGTCCACGAGCCGCTCGAAATCCTCCGCGAAGCCTACCGTTTGCTCGTGCCGGGCGGGAAGGTGATCTTGGCGTGCCCGAACATCGAAAGTTGGGGCTTCCGCCGCTACGGGGTCGATTGGTTCGGGCTCGATTTGCCCCGCCACCTCACGCATTTCACCGCCGACACATTGACCGGAATGCTCCAAACCGCCGGGTTCCAAGTCGAATCCCTCCGCACGCTGCGCCACTCGGATTGGCTGCGTTCGAGCGTCAAACTCTCCGTCCGCTCCGGCCGCGCCCGCTTCACCGACCGCTTGCTGGGTTGGAAACCCTTGGCCAAATTCGTCGGCTGGTGGGTCTACATCTTGGGCCGCAGCGATTGCTTGATCGCCGTCGCCGAACGCCCGAAAGTTTGATCCGCGGTTGCTTGGCTCGGTAAAATGGCGGAAAGGGGAACCGCCATGAAACTGAACTGGGCACGACTCGTCTTCGCCGGCCTCTGGCTGATCTTGGGCATGGCGCTGCTCTTGCGCGACAGCGTCGGCTTGGAATGGATGAGTGCGCGGTACGCGCCGGAGAACTTGAACCTGGGTGGCGGGCTGGCCATCGCCTTCGCCGGGTGGAATTGCGTCCGCTGGTTCTCGGGCCGCTTCCGCGGCGCGGGGTCGGCGAGAAAAACCAGCGAACCGCTGTCCGAAAAGGCCCCCGACCGACCATTCGAGTACAACCCCGAGCTCGACTTTTTGAAGCCCGGAGACGATGCGACAACGCCCGGTTCAAAGTGACCGGGTGTCAGTATTTCAGAGCCGGAAGCGTGAGCGAGGTTTTGGAATCGAACGTCGCTCACGCTTCCGGCTCTGAAAGTAGGCAATTACTTCGTCAAATGGAACTCGATGTAACCCAGCAACATCTCGTCAAAGGTCTGGGGTCCCCAGTAGACGGTCTTCTTCGGGTCGGGGTTGGCGGGGTTCTTATCGCTGTTGTCGAACCACGCGGTGTAGATGATCTTCGTCCCCCGCTTCAACTCCATCGGCTCGGCGAGCTTGTACCCCAGCTGCCAGTTGAAGTCGTAGTGCGGGACGTCCAGCAACACTTTCTTCGTCCCGTCCGGGAGTTCCGCGACGTACTTGCAGGCTTTGCCGCGGACGTGCATGTGGGGCATCAGGCCGGTCAGCGTCACATCGTACGGCAGCTTGATCTCGGCCGTGTTCTTGTAGTTGTCATCCCCCGGCGGGATTTCGAACTTCGGATTGGCCAAGCCGAAGACTTTCAATTCCTGCTCCGGTTTGGTCGCGGTGTACTTGAACGCGATCTGGAGCCGATCCTTCGTGGCGGTGCCGTTCGGCGTGTAGTGAATCTGGAACACGAGCCGAGAGCCTTTGACGAGCTTCTTGCCGAAGCCTTCCGGATAGATTTGCGCGCTGTTGCCGGGGACGTAAGCCGCGAAGAAACCGGAAGCTTCGCTGCCGCGCGGCTTCGGCGGGAACAGTTCCGCACCCGTCTTCGCGGGGGCCGTGAACACCAAGACGTGGTGTACGACTTCCTTCGCCGTGGGGCGGATTTCCACGGCCGAGATCCAACGGTCTTCTTCGAGCTTCGTGTCCACGACCACGGTCTGGTAGTTCATCACCCCGGTGGCTTTGATGTCGATCGCTTTGTCGAGTTGGAGGATCAAATCGGGCTTGCCGATGACCCAGTCGGTTGGGAAGGTACGGGCCAACGGGGCGTCGGTCTTCTCCCCGGCCGGGGCGCCGTCCTGGAACCACGCGAGCAGGTCGGCTTTGTCGGCGTCCGGCAACGCGCGGTCGTTCACGAACGGCGAGTGTTCCCCTTTGGCGGGCTTGGCCGCGAACCACGGCGGCATCGTCCCCTTCTCCACCACTTTCCGAATCATCCCCTTGTGGGCGATGACATCATCGATGGTTTCCAAGGAGAACGGCCCCACGCCGCCTTTGCGATGGCACTCTTGGCAGTTCTGTTGAACCATTCGCGAGATGCGGTTGTGGTAGGTGATCTTCGGCGACGCGATGGCTTTGGCGGTGTCGAGGTCGAGGGAGCAACCCGGCGCGGTCGTCGCCCGGACAGCGGGTTCTTTCCCGGCCATCACCGCGTCGAGAGCGTCCTTCAAATACGTCCGCTTGGGGGCGTCGATCGAATACCCGATGCCGTATTGGTCGTCGATGGCCCCGCGGTAGACGATGGTCCGGCTCGGATCGATCACGAAGACTTCCGTCGTCGTCGTCAGCCCGAGCGTCTTGGTGTGCGAGCCGTTTTTGTCGTGGAAGTACGGCCCTTTGAACTCGGCCGCGGTCAGTTGTTTGGCGATGTCTTCGGCGGAGTCGGTGGCGATCGGGTTGAGCAACAGGAAACCCACCCCCTTGGAAGCGTAGTCTTTTTCGAGCTTCGCCAGCGTCGGGAGGTACTTCTTACTGATGGGGCAACTCGAACTGGTCACCGCGACGACCAACGCTTTGCGCTCGGCGAGTGCGGTGCTGAGCTTGTACTCTTTGCCGTCGAGCGCCGTGCTCGACACGTCGGCCACGCGGCGACCGACCCCCGCTTGCACTGGCGATAACGGCTTCGGCATTTCCTTTTCCAACGCGCCGGCCGCGGGAATCGAAAGCAGCAGCGTGGCGAGGCCGAGAATTGTTCGCATCCCCATGTTCCGATCACCTGATTGACGTTGGAATCGACCGAACGGGTGTCGGAGAGGACAACCCCACAAACGCACTGGTATTACACCGCGACGGGCCTCGGAGTTTCAACGCCGGGTGCTTTTCACGGTTGAACCACGACCTTCGCCCGTTCGCCGGACACGTCCGCTTCCAACTCCGTTCCCGGCTCGCGGTGCTTCCACTTCACGTACCCGAGGGCAATCGGCCCGAACCGGGGGGACTCCGTCGCCGAGGTCACCCAACCGATTTCGTCCGCCCCCGAGAACAGCTTGGCCCCCACCGCGAGTGGCGATTGGCCCCGCAATTTCACCATCGACCGCGGGGCGTGCCCGGCCCGGTCGCGGGACATCACGATCGGTTCCTGCCCGAGGTAGCATCCCTTGGCGTAGGAGACGGCCTCCCCGGCCCCGGCGATTTCCATCACGAAGCGGGACTCATCGAAATCCTTCCCGTACTCGGCGACGCCGGCTTCGATCCGCAGAATTTCGCGCGTCGCCGGGGTGCCGGGGATCGCCCCGGCGGCGAGCAGCATCTGAGAAATTTCTTTGGAGCGTTCCTTCGCGCAGACGATGTCGTGGCCCGGGAGCCCCAGCCGATCCCGCTTGCGCAGGCTCGTCGAAGCTTCGGGGAGATCGACAGTGTGCGGCGATTCGAGGATCGCACTCGCCTTCGGCCCGGCCAAGTGGAACTGGGCGAAGCGTTCGGTGGCGTTATCGAGTTCCACAGCCTCCGAGATCAAGTAGCGGTCGAGGTGCTGGAAGAGCGCGCCGTCCCGCCCCGGCGTCACTTCGAGCCAGAGGGCTTCCGCGTCGAGGTGGAGAATCTGGTAGACGGTGGTTTGGAAGAGCGCCTTGGCCCGCGAGTCGCAGAAGTAGGTGGGGCACCCGACTCCGATGGGGAGCTTGGCGATGTCGTTGGTGCTGAGGTTGCCTAGGAACTTCCGGGCGTCCGGGCCGCGCAGGATGATCTTCCCCATGGCCGAGTCGTCGAAGAGCACGGCCGAATCGATCGCGGCGTCGTAATCCGGGGGGGTCATGTCAGGCTCCGACTTCGACGAACATCTTGTGGGCGTCTTGCAAGAACAGCACGCTCTCGGCGGCATCGATCAAGCGCTGCACTTCCCCGACGGTGTGAACCGGGGTTGCGAAGAGTTCCTCGATCAACTCGTCGGGCCAGCCGGCGGCGACGTACAAGCTGACCTTCTTCGCGGCGAAGGCCCAAAACGTTCCCGGCATCGCGTCGTCCGGCTTGGCCGCGGCGATCCGCTTCAGCGCCACGGCCGGTTCTTCGACCTTCAACAGCAGATCGCCCGAATCGTCCAGCCGGGGCGCCGCCGTTGTGAGCAGTACCAATCGTCCGCCGGATTCGAGCGCTCGCCGACCGGTCGCCGCGGCGGTGGCGAGATCCCGGAACGTGATGTGGCCATCGGAGCCGGACACCGCGGCGATCACGAGGTCGGCTTTGCGTTCCACTCTGCCGAGCCAATGCTTCTTCAAACTGGCGGCGCCATCGCTGGTCGATACCGGCAAACCGACGAACACTTCGGCCACGGTATCGCCGACGCCTTCGATGATCTGAACGAGAAAGGGTGCCCCGAGCAGCTTGAGGATTTCCTTCGCCTCGGTTCGCAGCGGGTTCGGATCCTCCGGCCGGGACGCGGTCTTGAACTCCTTGGGATATCCGGCGATCGTCTCCGCGTCTGAGAACTGGGGGAACAGGAACGCCGCCCCGCCGGAGTAGCCGAGCTTGGGATCGAAGCCACGGCCCGTGAGGACGATCAGCAGGTCGGCTTCGACGATCTTGCGGTTGAGATAAACCCGGCGCTCGCCTTTGGTGGTCGCCAAATAAGCGAGTTTGTCGCGGTTCGCCGGATCGTGGACATCGAGGTGGATATCGCCGAGTTCGTCGGGCAGATCGTCGAGCCAAAGTTGCTGAAGCGACGTGGCCGGAACCAAGAGCGTGACGTTTTTCAGTTCGACATGCGCTTCGACGAGGTGCTGCAACAACCCGATCAAGATCGGGACGAGCTGCGGCACGCGCTCGTCGACGACGATGGCGACTTGATCGTCGGGGGTGACCGCCCGCTGGAGCGGAGCCCCCAATCCGATGGGGCCTTCGAGCGCGGCATTCAGCATGTCGGTCGGCGAGCCGGCGGTGCCGGGTTCGGCGCCCCTCGAAAGAGCGACGATCTTCTCGGATGGGACATTGAAGGGCCACGCGGCCCCGCCTACGGTCAGTGTCACAAGCTGGTCTTCCGAAGTCATCATGCGGTCGCCAAGAGGTCGTCCCAACCGGCCGCATCCAGGATGCGATCCGCGAGCAGTTCCAGCCTCGCCGCGTCGCCGATGCTTTGCAATTCGCGCGATGTTGACTCGGGCGGTGGCCCGAATCGCTTGGTTCCGATACGCA
>JANOSQ010000810.1:0-1924 GCA_031415915.1 Fimbriiglobus sp.
CGGCAGGCCGGCTACCAGACGATTGAAGCCTCCGACGGCCAGCAGGTGGTAGGCGTTGAGCGCGGCATCGTCAGTGGCTTCGAAGCGCATGACGAGGACGGGTTGGGTGTTGGAGGCGCGGACGAGTCCCCAACCCTTGTCGAATAGAACGCGGACGCCGTCGACATCGACGACGTTGTGGGTAGCCTTATAGCGCAGGGCCAGCCGGGCCACGACGTCGAACTTCTCTTCGTCGGGGCAATCGACACGGAGCTCGGGGGTGCTGACCGTTTTGGGCAGGCCGGCCACTTGGGCGGAGAGGGGCTTGCCGGAATCGGCCACGATTTCCAGCAGGCGGCAGGCGGCGTACATGGCGTCGTCGAAGCCATAGTAACGGTCGGCGAAGAACATGTGGCCGGACATTTCGCCGGCCAGTTCCGCGTGCTCGGCCTTCATTTTGGTTTTGATCAGCGAGTGGCCGGTCTTGTACATGATGGGGCGGCCGCCGAGTTTTTCGAGCTCGTCGTACATCACTTGCGAACACTTCACCTCGCCGATAAACGTCGAGCCGGGCTTGCGGGTGAGGATTTCGCGGGCGTAGATCAGCAGGAGGAAGTCGCCGTAGACCACTTCACCGTGTTCGTCGACGGCACCGATACGGTCGGTGTCGCCGTCGAAGGCGATGCCGAGTTCGGCTTTGTTTTCGCGGACGGCGTGGGCCAGGTGTTCGAGGTTTTCGAGGACGGTGGGGTCGGGGTGATGGTTGGGGAAGCGGCCATCGGGCTCAAAGAAAAGCGGGGTGGCGTCGACGTTGATCTGATCGAGGATGCGCTGCATGACGGGTCCGCCGGTGCCGTTGCCGGCATCGATGACCACCTTCACCCGGCGCGAGAGCTTGGTGAACTGCGCGGCGACTTCGTCGACGTAAGGGGTCACCGCGTCGGCATGTTTCACGGAGCCTTCGCCCGTAAGGAAGTCGTGATTGACCAGGATTTGCTGGATCTCCTGAATGGCCTCCCCGAAGACGGACTTGGTGGAGGTCATCATCTTGAAGCCGTTGTATTCGGAGGGGTTGTGGCTGCCGGTGATCATGACGCCCGAGTCGGTGTGGAGATGATGGACGGAGTAATAGAGGACCGGTGTGGGCACGACGCCGATGTCGGTGACTTCGCAGCCGCTATCGACGAGCCCGGCGAGCAGGGCGGCGTGCAGGCGGGTGCTACTGAGGCGAACATCGCGGCCGAGGCTCACTCGGGGTCCGGAGTGACGGCGCATGTACGTGCCGATGGCGCGGCCGAGGTTGACAACATCGGGCGACAGCATTTCAAGGTCAGCGATTCCGCGAATATCGTACTCGCGGAAGATCGTCGGTTTTAGCATTCGACCTCTATGATATCAGCGTGTTTCATAATAGAGACTAGTGACGTACACCGAGCAATACAAACAAGACCTGATTAAGACCATGGATTTGGTCGACCTGGCGAAGGTGGATCAGGCGATCCAGATGTTCGCCGAAGCGCGTGACGCGGGGCGGATGATCTATGTCTGCGGCAACGGCGGCAGTGCCGCGTCCGTGTCGCATTTCACCTGCGACATGGTGAAGGGTGGCAGCTTTCAATTGCCGCCCGAGAAGCGCTTCAAGATCCTGGCGCTCACCGATATGATGCCGACGATGACCGCGTACGGCAACGACGTGGGCTATGAAGCCGTCTTCGTGGAGCCTTTGAAGAACTTCGCCCGCGCGGGCGATTTGTTCATGACCGTGAGCTGTTCGGGCAATTCTCCGAATGTGGTGGCGGCTTTAGAATATGCTCGTTCGATCGGCTGCAAGACGATCGCGCTCAGCGGCAAGGATGGTGGCAGGATCGGGCCCATGGCGGACTTGAATATTCAGGGATCAGCGGCGCACTACGGGCGGATTGAGGATGCCCACATGATTGTGTGC
>JANOSQ010000811.1:0-15269 GCA_031415915.1 Fimbriiglobus sp.
CCTCGGCCTCATCCTCGGTCATGCCCATTTCCCGCATGTACTGCTGTTTCCCCATCTGAACGCCCGGAGCAAGCCGCTTCGCGCATTCGAGGAGCATGTCGAACCCGGCCGCCGAATCGGCAAACGCCTTCCGCGTCACTAGGCCGCCTTCCTGTTCGATCCGCGTGATGAGCTGGTTCGCCGTAAGCGTCCGGTGAAGCTTTCAATTACCCACAACTTGTCTGTCCAACTCGAACCCGAGAAGGATGTCGGCGAGTCGGGTGAGGCCACGCCAGACGACCATGTTCCCTGGTGGCGGGTCGCTCGCGCGGGCCAGGTAGCCGCCCAGTTTGGCCACCTCTGACAAGTAGTGGGAGACGGTCCGCTCGGCTTTGTCCGGTGGCCCACCGGTGATGGTGTCCAGAACCGCGATTTCGGTCGGCGTGAACGCCACCTCCGGCGGCGCGTCCGGGGTGGCCCGGCTCGTCATCGTCAGCCAGAATACCCGCCACCCGACGACACACATCACGGCCAGCAAGTTGGTCAGCCGCGCGGTCGTGCGGAGCTTGGATTGCTCCGCTCGGCAGCCCGATTTCAACACCTTGTGAAACGTCTCGATCTTCCACCGCATCGCGTACCAGTCCAACTTCTCGACGGCCGTGGCCAGGTCGTCCACCGGCAGGTCGGTGAGCAACTTCCACCGAATCGGTTCCCGGTCCGTCGGACAGCCCCGTTCGATGGCGTGAATGACGGTCAGCGACAGCGGGCCGTATCGCTTCCGCTTACCCGGCGACGGGTGGATGGTGAGTCGGCAGAACCGCACGTGGACGGTGGCCGTCGACACGTTCCCGTGGTCGTCCCGAACCTCGACCGAGTGGGTGCCCCGAATGGGTTGTCGCCGCATCACCTTGGCGACCGTCGTGCCGCCCCGACCGGCGAGCCGGTCGACGGCCGTGCGGACGACGAAGTGCGTCCGGGCCGCGTGCGACACGTGAAACAGTTCGAAGATGTCGCTCCCTCGGTCGCCGATGTGGACGCACCGGCCGGGATCACCGAGTTCCTGGGTGGACCGCGTCACGTTCGTCAGCCAACGGTAACTCTCTTTCTCCTCGATCGGGACGGTCGTCGGGTTGATCACCCGCTTGCGGGCGTTGGTCCCCTTGAATCCCTTGCGGGACCAGAACTGGACGGCCGCCAACCCGAGGGGCGCGCCGGCAGTCGTCAGTACCAGGCTGGAGTGCATCAGCAACCCGCACGCGGTGTGCGTGCCGTGCCGGCCCTTCACGTACGACAGGTGGCCGACGCCGTCGGGGGTGTTGCGGGTGAAACTGAACTCGGTCGTGTCGTGCAGCACCAGGACGGTGCCGGGGACGGCGGCGAAGCGGGCGGCGGTGGCGGCCACGTGCCCGGCAAGGATGACGCCGTCGTCGAGGCGGGGGTTGTCGAAGAACCGGTACGCCGCCTTCGTCGCCGCCCAGCCCTGACACGCCATCGGCAGCGTCCCGCCGATCCGCTCCCCCAAGTCGCCGAGCAACCGCCCCAGCCGGCTCTTCAAACGCAGGTCGGGGAAGGTGCCGCCCGCCAATTCGTGTTCGACCCAGGCGTCCATGCCCGTACCCCTGACCGGCGAATCCGTTGTGGAAAGTCAGCCGGGTGGCGACGTTACCCCGAACGACCGGCGAGGGCGAGGCAGAGTTATGGGTAATTGAAAGCCGGTGAATGGACGCCTTGCGTGGTCAGGTAGCATTGGAGTTTTTCCGCGTGGGAGAACTCCGTCATGTCGCAACACCGTCCTGAGAAGGTTCAAGTCTGGCGGGCCACCAT
This sequence comes from Fimbriiglobus sp., assembly GCA_031415915.1. Classification (GTDB taxonomy): domain Bacteria; phylum Planctomycetota; class Planctomycetia; order Gemmatales; family Gemmataceae; genus JALHQU01. The sequence goes on from JANOSQ010000811.1 coordinate 1,804, forward strand.
CGACACCTAGAAGCAGTCGGGGCAGACGGTCCACGCCTTCTGCCGTGCTCGGAGGCTGACCCGATCAAACTTCGACCACTGGCGACGGATCTTGACCGCCGAACCAGGCGTGACACCACCGGGGCCGGTACCGGCGTTCGTTCCCCTTCGCGTGGTCGCCGAACCGATGGCCGAGGTGGTCCTCCGTTCGGGGGTCGTGGTGCGGGTGCCCTTGGGTGCGGCGGCCGAGGCCGTCACGCGGTTGGTAGCCGCGGTGGGGGCGGCGTCATGCTGAGCCTGCTGCCCGGCGGTCGCATCTTGGTGGCCGTCGAACCCGTGGACGGCCGCAAGGGGATCGACTCGCTCGCCGGGGTCGTGCGCTCGGTACTCAAGGGCGATCCGCTCTCGGGCGACCTGTTTGTTTTCCGGAATCGCACCGGCGACAAAGTCAAGATCCTCGCCTGGATGGGCGACGGCTTCGCCCTCTACCTCCGGCAGCTCGAACGCGGCACCTTCGCCTTCCCCACCGCGACCGACGCCAGCGTCACCGTCACCCCGACGCAACTGGCGATGATCCTCGGGGGCCTCGACCCGGCGAAGACCCGCGAACGGCGACGGTACAAAACTCCGGCGTGACTCGCGCTACCCGGAAGGCGCGGCGGTGTTGAATCGGGCATGCCGCCGACCGACGACATCGACGTGTTTCGCCACAAGCTGACCCACGCGGAGGCCGTGATTGCGGAACTCCGCGGCGTCGTGGCGGACCTTCGCAAGCAGGTCGAAGCGCAGCAGGGCCCACATCCACCGCCTCGTGAAAATCACGTTCGGCCGCGGCGGCGAGCGGGTCGAAGGGCCGACCCTGTTCGACGGGATCGACCCGCCGGAAGCGGAATCGCCACCGCCGGTCGAGCCTCCACCCGCCGAAGTCTCTGCCCCGAAGAAGCGGAAGGGCCACGGCCGACGCCGCAAGGCGGCGGACCTGCCGCGTCGCTCGGAGGTGATCGACCTGAGCGACGCCGAGAAGGTGTGCCCGTGTTGCAACGCGACCAAGATCCGCATCGGGCAGATCGTCAGCGAACGCCTCGACTACCAGCCGATGGCCCTCTTCGTCCGGGAGTTGATTCGGCCGACTTACGCTTGCAGAGCTTGTGAATCGCAAGGCCACGACCCGCAGATCGCTCGGGCACCGCTCCCGCCCGAGCCGATCCCGAAGAGCGGCATCGGCAGCGGCCTGCTCGCCCACGTGATCGTATCGAAGGTGGTCGATCACCTGCCGCTGCACCGCCAGGAGGCGATCCTCGCCCGCCACGGGTGGGACGTGCGGAGGTCGACGCTCTGCGATCACCTGCGGAAGTGCGGCGCGCTACTGACGCCGCTGTACGACCTGATGCGTCAACGCCTACTCCAGTCGTTCGCGATCCACGCCGACGACGCCCCGCTGGTGCTGCTGCGGCCGCGACGGGCCGCGTTTGCCTGGGTGTACCAGGGTGACGAGTCGAACCCGTACACCCTGTTCGACCTGACCGCCGGCCGCCGCCACGAGTTCCCGCAGCGGTTCCTCGACGGCTACCGGGGGTTCGTCCACGCCGACGGGTACAACGGGGTGCATGGAAACGTCCGGCATCTCGGCTGCTGGATGCACGCCCGACGGTACTTCGTGGACGCCGAGCCGAGCGACCCGCGGGCGGTCGAGGCGCTGGCCTTCATCCGCACCCTGTACGCCGTGGAGCGTGAGATCAAGAATGAACGAGAGAAGCGGGGCGAGACGTTCGCCGACGCGGTGCGGGTGCGGCGGACGCGGGCCGGGCCGATCCTGGCCGCGTTCGCCAACTGGCTCGACGCTCAGCACCGATCCGCGACGCCGAAGAGCCTGTTCGGGCAGGCCGTCGGGTACGCCCGGAACCAGTGGGCGACGTTGGTTCGATACCTCGACGACGCGCGGTTCGCCATCGACAACGGGGCCGCCGAGCGGGCCATCCGGCCGCTGGCCGTCGGCCGGGCCAATCGGCTGCACGTGGGCGGCGACGGCGGGCTGAAGACGGCCTCTGTACTCCTGAGCGTCTGCGCCGGCGCGGCCCGGCACCGACTCAATCCGTGGGCGTACCTTCGCGACGTGATCGACCACCTGGCCGCCCGTCCCGGCGGCGGTGACGTGAACGATCTTCTTCCCGATGTCTGGGCCGGCCTTGGGGCCCGGGCCGGTTGACTTGACGCACGGCGATTCCGGCGGCGAACGAGGCCCTCCGGCGTTCACTTCTTCTCCCGCGGCGGCGGGGCGGGTTCGGGCACTTTCTCGACCTTCGCCTCGACCTCGGCGACCAGCTTCTGAAAGTCCGCCCGGTCGCGGACGGCATCGAAGTCCGGCTCCTTCAGCTCGCTGGGGAGGGCCCAACCGGTCTTGACGACGGCCGCGAGGGCGGCGACGGACTGGTCGGCGAACGTCTTGGCCTCGTCCTTCGTCACGCCGGACTTCGCGTCGTTGCCCAGCGCGGCCAGCAGCGCCAGCGCTCGCGACCGTTCGAAATGGGATTGCGGTGCCATGTGGGGGACCTTGGCACACAGTTCAAGGGCCCGCCGCAGGTCGGCGGCGGCTTCGGCCGGCAGACCGGCACGGACCCTGATGGAGCCACGGACCGTGTAGCACGGGAACAGGTACTCGATGAAGTTGACGTTTTGCGGATCGGTCCCGAGCAACTTCAGACGGAGGCCCAGGCCCGCCTCGAAGGCCACAAACGCCTCGGCGAACTGCCGTTGGCGGCCCAGTGACACACCGATGTTGTTATGGAGGTTAGCGAGCAACACCTGGAAGTCGCTGTTGCCGGGGTTCGCTTCGACGACCTTCGTCTGGATCGGCAAGGCCGTGCGGTACGCCTCGAGCGCTTCCGCTGGTTTCCCCGTCCGTGAGTGCATGAAGCCGATAGTGTTGTGGGCCCTTGCCAGGTTGAACTGAAAGTTCGGAACGGACGGGTGGGTGTCGTCCAGTTTCTGAGCAATGGCGACCGCCTTACGGCCGGTGTCCATCGCCTCGGCCTGTTTGCCCGAGTCACTCAGCAAAGTGACCATATTCAACTGGTCGAAGCACAGGCCATACTGGAACGCGGTGACAGCGGGGTTGTCGTCAACGAGTTTCTGGCTAATGGCTAGGCCCTTGCGCGACACCTCCAGCGCTTCCGAAAGCTGTCCCATGCGCACGCACGCGACGCCGGAGTTCCCGTAGCTACGGGCCAGGTCTTGCTGGACGGAAGCGTTGGCGGGGTTGGCGTCGGCCAACTTCTGCAGGATGTCTGACACCTTGCGAAACGACTCGATCCCTTCCGCCACCTTCCCCGAGTCCGCCAGCGCAATGCCGATGGACATGTAGGTAATAGCCTGCAACTGCAGACCGAAAGTTGGGCCATAACCGGGCTGCGGGTATAGCCCGGCTTCTGGCAGTGTCTGGTAGACTGCCAACGCCTTCCGGTGGGCGACCAGCGCCTCGGCCCGCTTTCCCGCCTCTTGATGCACAGCGCCGATCGAATCGTGCCCGTACGCCAGTTGCACGCGCACGGCGTCCGTCGGCGACTCCGCCTCGAGCGCCGCCGCCAGGTCGCGCTGCTCCTGGAAGGCCGACAATGCCCCCGCCAAGTCACCGGTGTTCCGTAGCAGGTACCCCGTCGCGTGCAGACTGCGGGCCACGTCCAGCCGGGTCTCCACGTCCGCCCCGGGTTCCGCCGCCAGTTCCCGCCGCACTGTCAGGGCCTGGCGGTGCACCGCCAGCGCCTGCTTCTGGTCGCCGATCTTGAACGTCAGCTCGGCGAGCTGGTAGTACCCGGCCGCCAGCGCCTTGCGTGATTTCGCGTCGGTCTGCCCGGCGAGCAGCGTCTCCAGCTCTTCGTAGAACCGCTTCGCCTCCTTCAACAGCTTCGTCCGCAGCTCCTTGAACTCGGGGTTCTTGAGCAGCATGTCCTCGCTGACGCCGGTGTGGAACGTCTCGACCGCCTTGATCGCCATGTCGAACCGGGCCTGCACCTTCGCCTGCTCGGCGGCCAGCTCCGCGTTCTTCGCGGCCAGGTCCTCCCGCGCCCGGGTGGCCACCACCGCCTGCCAGGTGCTCGCCGCCGTCCCCGCGGCCATCAGCACCAGCACCGCCGCGACCAGCCCGGCCACCGCCGGGTGGTGCCGGCACCAGCGGGCGAACCGCTCCACCGGCCCGACCCGCCGCGCCTTGATCGGCTCGTCCCTCACGAACCGCTGCAGGTCCTCCCCCATCTCGTCCGCCGACTGGTACCGCCGCTTCGGATCCTTGTCGATCGCCTTAATGACGATCGTCTCGAGGTCCCGCGGGATCCGGGAGTCCACGGACCGCGGGCTCGCCGCCTCCGTCTGCCGGATCATCTCGATCAGCCGCAGCCGGTCCCCGGACGCGAACACCGGCTTCAGGGTCAGCAGCTCGTACAGCGTCACCCCCAGGGCGTACACGTCCGCCCGCACGTCGCACTGGCCGCGGAACCGCTCCGGGGACATGTACCGGACGGTGCCCAGGATGTCCCCGGTGTGCGTCACCCCGTCGTCCCCCGTCTTGGCCAGCCCGAAGTCGGTCACCCACACGTTCCCGGTCGTGTCCAAGATCAGGTTCCCCGGCTTGATGTCGCGGTGCACGACCCCCCGCCCGTGGGCGTACGCCAGGGCCGCCGCCGCCTGCACCCCGATCCGCGCGACGCTGCGGAAGTACGACCCGCGGTCGCTCGTGGCCGTGGACAGCTCCGACTGGCCCGGCAGCATGGCCGACGACGGGGCACTCCCCTCGTAGGCCGCGGTCCCGTCGGGGTCGTCCGGGCACGCGGCGGCCAGGTTCTCCTGCACGAACCGCCCGGCGACCAGTGACGCGGCGATGCTCCGGTCCGCGGCTTTGTCCTCCTTCGTCGCCGCGGCCGTGCTCTGGGATCGGAGCCGCTTCAGGTCGTCCACCACCATGTCGAGCCCCTGCCCGCGGATCAATTGCATGGCGTAGTACAGGTGCTCCCCGTCTTGGCCCACGTCGAAGACCGGCACGATGTTCGTGTGGTGCATCCGGGCCGCGGCCTTCGCCTCCCGCTGGAAGCGGATCTGGGCCGTGGCGTTCCCGGCGATCCCGCGGGGCAGCACTTTGAGGGCCACGCGGCGGCCCAGGGCCTGCTGCTCGGCCTCGTACACGACGCCCATCCCGCCGCGGCCGATTTCGCACAGGATGCGGTAGTCGCCGACCTGATCGAGCCGCTTCCCGTTGACCCGCACAGATTCCCCGTACGACCCGGAGGGGTCCTCGGTCCCGGGCTTCAGGTCCTCGACCATCAGCACGGCCTCGAAGACGTCGCGGATCTCCTCGGCATGGGCGGGGTGGCGGTCGCAGTACTCCTTGATGGTCGGCCGCTCGCCCCGCTTGCAGCGGGCCAGGAACTCGTCGGCGAGCAGTTCGACCGGGCTGCGGTCGTCGCTGGGCGTTGACATAGCGCTATTTCCTATCTTGGTCGAAGAACCCGGGGGTGCACTTGAGCACGTCCCGCAGTCGCTTGAGGGCGCGGATGTGACGGTTGCTGACGGCCGACGGCTTGAGGTCGAGGACCTGGGCGGTCTCGTCGTTGGAGAGTTCCTCGAAGTGCCGCAAAGCGAGGATCTCGCGGTCGATCGGGTCGAGGGCGTTGACGGCCTCCTGGAGGAGTACCTGCATCTCGGCCCGCTGGACGGCCTGGGTAACAGACGTGAACCGGCCGAGCAGTTGGGCAGCGAGGGAGACGCTGGTGGCCTGGGGCATGGCTCCACGGTGCAGCGACACCTCGCGGCCGGCATCCCGCATCTGCGTGCCGAGGTGCTGCCGGTGGACCAGTTGCAGCCGCTGCCCGGTAAGGAAGCGGAGCCACAGGAAGAACGGCATGTCGGGCTTTTGTGCGTATTCGGCCGCCCGCGACTGGAAGTCGAGGAACGCCTCCTGGAGCACGTCGTCGGAGTCGAGGCGGCCCTGTAGGCGGCGGTCCAGGCGTAGGCGTACCACGCGGCGCAGGCGGTCGAGGTAGTGATCCCAGATCCGCCCGAGTACTTGCGGGTCGGTGCCGCTCTGGCGGATCAACTCGATCGGGTCTTCGGATTCGCTCGGTCCCATGAAATGGTAACTACGCCGGCCGAAGAGCAGAACACTCGAAAAATGGAAATTTCACGGATTCGCGTTTGCAGGTCACTCCGTCGCCGGCGTCTTCTCGGCTTTCTGCTCCACCTCCACGGATCGCTTCAGGGAGTCCGGGCGGCCACGGAAACACCCAGGAAGCCGGTCACATCGGACAGTCGGCCGAATGTAACCACGGGGGACGGCGTGCCACTCGATAGCTACGGTGGGGCCATCAGCACCACCGCCGGACGGCTACGATTGATCGACACTACTTCTCGCTTCTCTCGGAAGCGGGAAGCGACGCCAACACTTCTAACTTCCAACGAAGTGAGAAGTCACCACTGCTTGCTGGACGTGGATATCGTGAGTGCGAGGTCACAAGAGTAGCTCGCAGCGAGACCCCCAGTGCGCCAGTTTGACCAGCCAGAGTACATAGCCGAACCGCCAAAGGTGACGGAGGGTATCGAGACTGATCTGATTCAGAGATTGAGTCGGATCGAAACGATGGTGCAATCGCTCCTTGACCAGCGCAGTGTCAAAGATTGGTACAGCACTGCGGAGTTAGCCGAACTCCTCGGCAAAGCCGAGTTCACGGTCCGAGAATGGTGCCGATTAGGTCGCATCCGCGCCGAGAAATGGATGGGCGGTCGTGGGGCCCACTCCTCCTGGGTCGTGAGCCACGACGAACTACTCCGCTATCACCGCGAAGGCCTCCTCACCCTCGACGCGTCCCAGTGATTCCCGAGGCCCCCGTCGTGGCATCAAGACCTCGGCGAGCACTACCCTTCAATAGCTGCACTACTCCGAAATGGAGAGTTAACTTGTCATGCTCGCTCCCCATCAACCGAATGCCCCCGCGATCGCTTTCTGTTTCAATTCGGGGATGAGGTGGCGGTACCGTTTCCGCTGCTCGTCGGTCTGGTGGCCTACGAATTCGTCGATGATCCTCTGATCCACTTCGGCTGCGGCCAAGCACGAGATGAAGCTGTGCCGCAGGATGTGAAATCCACGGAGGACGGCCCACTTCGATCCGGCCAGCGTTCGCTTGAAATGATCGTGTGCTTCGTCTTTGGTCACGGCGGCAACAACTGTGTGATCGCGGATGGTCACAGTCGCATTTCGACCCGCGAGAGTCCTGGAGCGACTCGCGCCGGATTGATGGCCCGTCGTGCGGCTTCTCTTCTTACTCTTCGCGACGTTGCCGGCTTGGCAGAAAAGGAACCGACCGCCCGGGTGGACGGCGATCCAGTTCGTGAGCGCCGTCTTGAGCAACGGGGTGAGCGAAACGGACCGCGTGGTCCGCTGCTTCTTCGACCGCTTCTTCTCGCGGATCATGACTGTCGCTGCGGCCAAATCGACATCAGAAACTTCGATGCGGAGCAGTTCGCTTCGACGAGCGCCCGTGTGCGCGGCCGTGCAGATCAGCGGGTAAACCCAAGGCTGGAGAGCTGTGCCGTGCACGTGCTCGAGCAACTCAGCGATCTCTTCCTTCCGGAGGTACAAGGCTTGGTATAGGGTACTCCGCTCGGTCGCGGTCAAGCCCCCGACGGCAATCTTCCGATCAGCCTCCTTGAGGGTCAGGAACGGAGGTTTCTCGTCGGTCTTCGGAAATGCCAATCCCCGCGATGGGAAGATCCCGCTCACCAAACCCGCGGCCGATCCCCAGTTCCAGACAGCTTTGAGCGTTGTGATCTCCTTGTGGATGGTCACAGTGCCGATCGGCCGGCCCCGGTACTTGGCGGCGCTCCGGCGGTCGATGTGCCCCTGGACTTCGGAAAATCCAAGTTCGCGCATCGGAAACCGATCTCCGATCGAATCGCTGATGTGCTTCAAATGCAGCTTGAGCGTATCGATCGAACTCGCTTCCATCGCCCCATTCCCGTGGGCTGCGAGGTACCGATCCCGGAGGAAGCCGAAGGTTGTCGCGGGCGGAGCGACCGCCTCACTTTCTAGGACGCGGCCATCGTTTTTGAAGAAATCGACGATATCGACACCGGGCGGAACCGCCAAAATCTTCTGTTCGACCCGGAGTAAGAGGCGATCGACGTTGGCCGCGGCCAATTCCGCTTCCCGCTTCGCCACCTTCCCGATCGTGTACGTGTGGCGTCTGCCGTGAAGGCTGAAGAGAATTCGGTAGCTACGATTTCGGACTTGCAATGTCGCCATCGTTCGAACCCTTGTTCCTAGGGCAATGTCACTGCCGCGTCAGCCCAGCGACAGTACCAAAACTGTACCAAAGATGTACTTAGGGCCGTTCGAAAAACGAAAAAAGGACTCAGGAAATCAATCCTAAGTCCTTTTTCTGAAGCACAATGCGGAAGAGAGGACTTGAACCTCCACACCCTTGCGAGTACCAGAACCTGAATCTGGCGCGTCTGCCAATTCCGCCACTCCCGCGTCACCGACTACCACCCGACACCCACATCATAAGCCGGCCTCGCAAACCGTCAACCCGACGCTCCGCCCCTTTCGCGGCCCTCCGCGGGCTCGGCTTGCCGCTCACCAGGTCTTGTACCGGTTGACGGAGCGAAGTCGCCCAAAGCCGATAGCCTTCGGCGGAAAGGTGGAGGAAGTCCGGCATGAAGTTGGCCGGCAAGTTGCCTTTCGCGTCGAGGAACTTTTCGCCGATGTCCAGGAACGTGACGGCCGTCTCGTCTTCGAGTTTCAGAAGGAGCTTGTTCACGGCGGCGATATTGGTGTTGAGCCCGACGGCGGGTGCGAACTCCGAGCCCTCGGACACCGGGCGACCGCTGCGGGGGAGCAGACCCAACAGGAGAATCTGAGTCTTGGGCTTTTGCTTGCGGCATTCCGCGACCACGGCTTGGATACCCAGCGCGATCTCGCCCGGCGAGTTGGAGCCGAGGTTGTTAGTCCCAATGAGGAGGATGATGACCTTCGGATCGAGTCCGGCAAGTTCTTGCCCGATCGACAGACGCCAGAGGAGGTGTTGTGTCCGGTCGCCCCCGATCCCGAGGTTGGCGGGCTTCCAATCCGAGAAGGAATCGTTCCAAGCCGCTTTCCCTTCGGTCTCCCACTGCTGCGTGAGGGAATCACCGGCAAAGACGACATCGGCATTCCCTTTCTTCGCCCGCTCGACGAACGCGGCGCGCCGTTGCTTCCAGGCTTCGCCCGTCCTCGCTTCGGCGACGATCGCTGCGTTGCGCGTCGTCGGCCCATCGGCCGAGCCGAAGAGGGCGACGGCGGCAATGGCGGCGAGCCCAAGAGCGAACCGATGCCGAATCGCGGCGTCCATGGGAACCCTCGCGGAACCAAAGAGAAAGCCCGCTCCGGGGAGGAGCGGACCGCGCGAAGGTTGTCTCCGTCGCGCTTACTTCGGAGCGCCGATGCCGCCGCCGGGGTTTCCGAGCGGCTGGGCCGGCGCCCCGCCTTGCCCCAAGCTTTCAGGGGACGTGGCGATGAGCGTGAGGTAATGCCACGATTGCGGAACCGCGTTCATGAACTTCACCCAGCTCTCGGCGAACTCATTGAAGGCCGTGTCCTTGATGGCCGAGAGGTCGTCGTTCATCAAGTTGAAGTTGCGGGCGAAGAGATCGACGACCACTTTGCTGTCGAGCCGCATATCCCGCGGCAGCTTGTCGAGTTCCCCGAAGAACTTGTGCAGGGCGGTGGTGTTCGTTTTCGAGAGGTAGTAGAGCAGCGCCCACGAAGTCACTTGGGACTTCAATTCGAGCTTGGCCAAGATGGAATCGCGATCCGAACCAGTCTCGATCACGCCCGATCCGGTGGGTGGTACGGCCCCGCCACCGCCCGGCGGCTGGAGGGGTTTGAGGCCCCCGGGCGCTTGGGCGTTGAAGTCGCGACGATCACGCGGCAAGAATGCTCCGCCGGGGATCGCCCCGCCGCCGGGCGCTTTCGGGGGGACGAAACCGCCGGGGGGTGCGAATCCGCCATTACCGCCCGGAACCGGTACACCGACGGGAGCCGGGTCGGCATCGAGGCCCGTGCGGAGCGCGTCGAAGTAGCGATCGGTCAGCACGTTGAGCAGCAGTTCCTTGGGATCGGCGTTGAGTTGTTTCCTGGCGATGAGATCGCGCCATTCCCGGAGCAGCACATAGTTCGGGGCACCGTAGCCCGCGAGCAACCCGGCGGCCATGCCCAGTTTGCCGTTCGGCATTTTCACGACGCCCGCATCCTTGGGTTTGTGCAGGAGGTTGCTGATCCCGTGTTCGATCCACTTGGGCAGGATCACGTGTTGCGGCAGAATCCCGGCCGAAGAATAGAGTTGGCGGCTCCCCTCGCGGGTGATCGCGGCGTGGGTCGCTTCCTCTTCCAGCGCGCGGTCGACGAGGGCGTACGTCATCGTCCGGTACAATTCCGAGAAGTTGCCGCTCTTCACGACGGGGGCTTTGCCTTTCAGCAGTTCGTCACGGTTCCAGCCGTCTTGGTACTTGGCCTTGGCGATTTCCGCGAACGACTTCCCGGCTTCGTCCAACCGCGACGGGGCGAGCACGACGACGTTGTGCGCGGGGGCGTAAAACGCGTCCGAAATGACGGGCAAGCCGTCCATTTTCGGGCGCAGATCGCCCACGTCCGAGGGGCGGTTGGCCAGCACTACGACCAGCTTTTTATCGGGGAATTTCAGCGACTTGCCCTGCACGGCGTGCCAGAGGTAGAAGGCTTTGAAGTTGCGTTCGAGTTGGGTCAAGCGGCGGTTGATCGTCTCGGCCCCGACCGATTGTTCGCCCCAGTGGATCAACGCGTAGTGTTTATCATCGGCGACCGCGGAGGCGTTCAATCGCTTCCGCCAGGCTTCCGCTTCCGCCGGCATCGGCGAGGCGTCTTCCAGCTTCGTCTTGATCTCCGCGTAGGCCTTGGCGAACTGCCCGATCCGGGTGTCCAGCGCGGGCTTCAGGGAATTGGAAATTTTTTCGAACTCGGCGGCGTATTGCACCGCGAGGTCGATGTGATCGACGGAGAGGGCGTACGCAATGATGTCCAAAAGGCCGCCGAGATTGCGCTCCTTGGCCCAGTCGGCGTGCTTCTTCTTGATTTCCTGTTCGACTGTGCCGGGGATCGAATACACCTGCACGTTCGAGCCGTCGTCGAACAGCAGGGTCTTCCCGAATTCGTGGTTGGCCCAGACGTGCTTGGGATTCGTTTCCCGGTTGATCGCTTTGCCCGTGTAGACGGCCGCTTGCGTCACGGATCGCACGGGGATCACCGCGAAGACCGAGCGTTCATCGGGCCCCGCCGATCCCGGCGTCTCGGGGATTCCACCTCCGCCCGGAGGCATCGGGAAACCGCCCGGGAATCCGCCGGGAGGCATCGGGAAACCACCCCCGCCGGGGGGCATCGGGATGAACCCACCCGGCGGTCGGAAGCCACCGGGAGGCATCGGGAAGCCACCGCCCGGAGGAACCTGGGCACCGCCGCCGGGCGCTGCCGCACCGTCGATATTGGCGAGCTTCACCCGGATGACCAAGTAGCCCGAATTGTTCGGGGGCGGGGTTTGGGCGTCGGCCGCAGCCCCCGCCAAAACCGTCCCGATTGCAGTCGCAAGCCAGCGATTCATCTTGGTGACCTCGTGGGGGATATCTTCAATTGTCGCGGTAGCCCGCGCGGGAAGCAAGCTCGGAGTCGCGGATTTATTTGCCGCCGTAAACCAGTTTGAACGTCTTGACATCCGAGAACAACTGCTGGGCGTTGATCGGGGCGTTGTCGACTTGCCAGCCATCGATCACTTGCAGGTTCATCGGGTTCGCCGTGGTCGCGCCGCTCGGAGGATTGATCACGGGGTTGAAAAGCCCGTCGAAGGATTTCTTGACCAAGGAATTGATCGATTCCTTCTGCTTGGCGACCACGCGCGTGTTCTTCGCGGAGTTCGCCTGCCACTCTTGAAACGCCGCGTTCATTCGGCCCGCGTACCCCTTCCAAGGAATCGTCGCGTCCTCGGCGTTCGCGGCCTTGGCCCCGAAGACGACCCGCGTCCCGAACGAGACCGCATACGCCAGCTCATCGACGTTCAGGTTGGCACCCGGATTGATCCGGACCAAGCCGATGACCGCCTCGGCGATTTCTTTTTTGCTGAGGGCCGGCGTGATCGCGGGATCGCCGATGGCGACCCGGGCGAGCGTGTAGACGGGCCGGAGTTCCAAGGCCGTGTTCACCTTGCCTCCGAGAATGTCGTTCCGCAATCGGGCCAGCGCCCGGATCGCTTGCAGGCGGTACATTTGAATGGCGACCAATTGTTCGGGGTGCAAGCTCGTCGGTTTTGCTTTGGGGTCGGTGACGAGGGTCGGTTGCGAACCGCCTTCCACATGGATCTTGCCGAGGATCGCGGGCCCTTTGATGACCAGCTCTTCGAGGGTATGAACGAGATCAAACAGGATCTGCTCCGCTTTCTCGGGCACGGGGTCGAGTCGGCTCAGCCGGCTCACGTCGAAGCCGCCGAGCAAACCCTCGGCCGCCTTGAGCGCGTAGAAAAGCACCTCGGGTGGCGTATCGGGGTTCTTGATCAAGCCGATGACCATGGGCCAGTGCGCCGGGGCGCCGCTTTCGCAAGCGACCGCGAGGATTCGACCTGCGTTCACGCGGATAATCGACGGCGGCGGAGCCTTGCCTTTCTCGGTCACCAAGATCGGCGTCAGCGAGGCGTTCAGCGCGATACCGAACTCGCGGATGTACGCTTCTTGCGGTAGCGTCAGCGTTCCATCGGCGGCCGGCACGAGCAGGAATGCCCGCAGATCACTGATCAACTTGGTCACGGTGTTGTCGGCGGGGCGGGGTTTGAGTTCGGCCGGTTCCGGGGAGGTCGCATGGAATTCGTGGTGGGTGACCCGGTTGATCAAGAACTGCGCCATCTGGGTGAATACGGCCTTGTCCGCCGGAGTCGGGCTGGTGAGCGTGACCTTCAGATCCCGGAACTCCGTGATTTGGCCCCGAGCCCCGCCCGGTTCGTTGGCCGGCTTGCGGAAGGACTCCAATTGCTTGGCCAAGGTTTGGCCCCGGGCGACCAGCGGGAGGAACGCCAAAATTGCGAGGGTCGAAAGAATCGCGGAGCCGAAACGGAGAGTACGCATCACGCACCTGGAGTTGCACGGCGGGATCGCCCGATACCGATTCAACACGGCCGGGCGTCCGGCGTTGGTAAAGACCGCCGATTTCAACGGATTGTTCACCTTCAAGGTTAACAGGACTTCCGCGGCGAAGCAAGCGGCCAAAGCGGAAATGTCAGGCCCCATTAGAAATGTCCGCGATTTGGCCCCAATAGAAATGTCCTCTTTCCGGGGCCGGTTGGCCAGGGTCATTGGAAGCTCTTTCTCCACGGGTGCGTCTCCGCTGGACGGTGCGGTCCCTTCGGGGTATCCGCCTTCTCGCCGTCGGGAGGATAGGGCTCCGCAGGAGTGCG
>JANOSQ010000812.1:0-2671 GCA_031415915.1 Fimbriiglobus sp.
GCCGTGCGTAGTGCGGAGAGGCCAACAATTTCTCGACAAGGAGTTCACGCTTATTGGCAGTGGAATCTGCAAGAAAAGCCCGCGTTTCATCCGGGGTCGGGGGCATCCCATTCAGGTCGAGCGAGACTCGACGAAGGAATTCCGCATCCGAACATCGTGCCGCAACCAGCCCGGACACGGGTTTCAAATGCTGATCAATCACAGACCGCAGCGAATCGTCAGCCTGAACCGCGATTGTTTGAGCGAAGCCGACAGCCAACAACACATGCCACACGATCACAACCGATGTTTTCATCTGTTGTCATCCATCTTGGGGAGGGAGGTCGCAGTATTGGGAGGGGACGGTTAAAGAACCGCCGACCGCGACTGACATTATTAGAACTGACAGCACTGCGCGAGTCAACCTTCAATCCAGATGCGCGCCAATTGCCTCAGAAACGCATGGCCAGTTGTGAGACAAGTGCCGTCATTTGGAGTGCGGCGACTTGTCGCCGCTTTGCCTGTCCAACACGGTATTTTTGTCAATCGGCCTCGGAAAACAGCGAATATTCAATTCCAGCTGAAGTCGGCAGAACATACGAAAGTCTTTCCCAGAGCCAAATTCCCTGAAGAAGAAAGCGGTGACGAGTCACCGCACTCCAAAAGTCGCTTGTTTATTCGTCACGCGGTGCGAATTGACAATGGCGAGCGGCTGCCTCATTTCTGGCCTCTAAAAGAATAGATCCTTTCTTTTCAACAACTGTGCATTTTGCGCGCATCTTTTCCACCGTAGTTCTTTCGGATTTCGAAATTCGGACTTCGGATTTGCGGCTTCGCCGCGCTAGGGGTTGGGAAAGGAGAGGTCGGTATTGCGCGTCTGCGCGTCGTCACTGAGGTTCACGACAGCGCCCGTGTGGACCTTGGCCTGCGCACGTGACAATCACAACGTCGAGAAATCGCCGATCTTGTAAATCAATCCCTGGAGGGTGCGAACTTAATTTCCCGAATGAGCGTGGTTCCTTCGGGCAGATGGAAGCGAAGGTGGATAATGGTGTCGGTGGCGGGGATTCGCAACTCGTGCGTCTGCCAGTCTTCCGATGAGGTGACGGAAAACGTCGCGCGGTTGGCTGGCAGGAAGTCTTTCTGCCCGGTTGTGCGCCATGCGAAACTCGCATCGCCGTTGGTGGAAGTTTTCAAAGTCACTTTCGCGGTGACGGGAGTATCCAGCTTCAGTTGCGTCCGGACAAGGAACGGCGATTTGCCATTCGGACCTTGCTCGGGAGTAAGTTGGAGGATACCTTCTTTCTCTGTCAGCGTGCCGTTGCGAGCCTGCCAGCCCAGGGTATCGACTGGCGTTTTGGCACCAACCTGGGATTTACCGCCGTTGTTACCGACCAGGCTGGTGATCGTTTTCCCTTCAAGGTAATGGTCAAAGTATTCATTCCATGTCGCTGCCATTGGCCCGAGCGTGAGGCCCGGCGGATTGAGTTCGGCGCCCCAGGCCGCGAGTTTGCCTCGGAGGCGTGCGGCGATTTCCGGATGTTTGGTGGCGAGGTTGTGCTTTTCTTCGAGGTCTGTGCTGAGGTCGTAAAGGTACTCGCGATCGCCGCCACGCAGGAGTTTCCAGTTGCCTTCCCGGATCGCGGACTGCGCGACCCAGCGCCAGTAGAGGGCCTCATGCGGCGGGGTCGTGATTTCGCCTGTGAGGTGAGGGATGAGATTCACACCGTCGAGATCGCCGGGCCCGGTCTGGAGGCTGGCCAACGCAGCGGCCGTGGCGGCGACATCGAGTGCGCTGATGGGATGATCGTAGGTCTGGCCGCCCGGAATAGTGCCCGGCCACGCGACGACGAAAGGGACATGCATGCCACCTTCGGCGAGCATGCCTTTTTCGCCATTGAGCGGATCGTTGAGGCTTCCATCCCAGCCGCCAGCGTCGCCATTCAACGGCGAGTCAGCTTTGTGAATCTTAAGCGGCGCACCATTGTCACCGATGAAAAAAATCAGTGTGCGTTCGGTGAGTCCGTGCTTCTTCAAAGTCGCAGTGATGAGGCCGACACCGTCATCAATCGCCGAAAGCATGCCAAGCGCCTGACGGCGGCGTTCGGGCATTTTTCCGGGAAAGCGGTCGGTGTAGGACTTCGGCGCGTCGAGCGGCGTATGCGGCGCACGAAAGGCGACGTAGAGAAAAAAGGGATCGTTCGTGTAACGCTCGATGATGGATGCGGCGGCGCGGCTGCAACCGTCGATGTGATACATCTCGGGCGGCAGGTTGCTCATCGGACGGTCCTGGCCATCGAGCGTAATGTTCGCTGAAAACGGGCGCTGGGCATTCTGTGAGAAGACGTGTTTGAAGCCGCAGGTTGGAATCGCTTCCGTGGCAGCGAGATGCCATTTGCCAAACTGGGCCGTGACGTAACCCGCCGTTTGCAGACGTTGAGCGATTGTCGTTTCCATATCGAAGCCATCGAGCGAGCCTCCGTTGGCGTCGAGATTGAAGATGACGATGATGTTCGGCTTCGCCGACTCGGCCGCATCTGACGAAGCGTGGAAGACAAATACCGCGAGGATTGCAAGAATCAGTTTCATGGAAGAAATGCTCGACGAGTTGAATCAGACTTTCAGCAAGATTGACCCCGTAGCGGAAGTCATGAGATTTCGGAAGTCCCGTAGCCGAAGTCGTGAGACTTCG
>JANOSQ010000813.1:0-4353 GCA_031415915.1 Fimbriiglobus sp.
TTCCGCCCGTCTCCGCTCCGTTCTCCAGGAGTTCCCATGTCCGTATTTCGCTACTGCCTTCCACTGTTGCTGCTCGCACCGCTGGCCTCCGCCGCGGAACCTAAAGGCTTCGCGGGCGTTCAGGCCGATGGCTTCGCAATCATCACCGTGAACGTCGCCCAGCTTTGGGACGAACCGCTGCTGAAACCGATGCGGGACGCGCTGCCGAAGACGCGCAATCCCTTCACCAAGGGGATCGAAACCGGCAGCGGCCTGTCGATGGACCAAATCGAACGGGCGACATTCTATTGGCCCGATTTGCCCGACCTCCGCAACGGCGACGGCGAGCCGTTCAAAATCGTGGCGACGCGCAAGCCGTACGACCGCGCGGCCGTCATCAAAACTTTGAAACTCCAGACGGCGGAGGAACTCGGCGATACCCCCGAAGGCAAACAAGCGGCCGGGCTTGCGGGCAAGAACGTTTACTTTCACAAGATGCTCGCCGTGATCTTCGCGGACGACCGCACCATCGTTTATTCCCCGCACCTGCCCGCGGGGAGCGATTCCACCGGTGCGTTCTTGAAAGTTCTCGCCGGCACGACGGCCGCCGTTGCCAAAGGACCCTTGGCCGACGCCATCGCCGCGGCCGAGAAGCATACGGTCGTCGCAGCGATCGAGGGCGCGCCGGTTCGTAAAATCCTCGGCGACACCCCCGAATTCCCCGACGAACTCGCGCCGCTCAAAACGGTCGCCTTCGCGGAGCGCGGCTTCCTCGCGTTCGATTTCGGGCCGAAGGTCGCCGCGACGGCCCGACTCACCTTCTTCGACGCGGATGCGGCGAAGAAGGCCGAACCGGAGGCGAAGAAGCTCATCGCTTTGGCGCTCGCGCTGCTCAAGGAATTCCCTCAGGCGAAGGAAACCGATCCCGATCCGCTGCTCGACTTCGCCACGGCGGCGCTCGGCAAAGCCGAACTGAAACTCAATGGCACAGTCCTGACCGCCGTCGCGACCGGGGAACTCGACGCGGCGATGAAAAAGGTTCTCGCCGAGGGCCCCGCCCATGTTTCCGCCGCGGCCGACCGGATGAAGACGAGCAACAACGCCAAGCAGATCGCGCTGGCGGTGCACAACAACGAGAGCGCCAACGGCCACCTGCCGGGCGACATCGTCGATGGCGATGGCAAGGCGATCCTGAGCTGGCGCGTGCAACTGCTGCCGTACTTGGAGCGGGAGAACATCTACAAACAACTCGACCTGACCAAGCCCTGGGACGACGCGGCCAACAAAAAGTTCATCGAGGAGATGCCCGCCGCCTTCGGGTTCCCGAGCCGCGAGGAACCGAAAAAAGGCTTCACCTACTTCCAGACTTTCACCGCGCCGAAGGAACTCGAGAGCGGCAACCCGTTCTTGGTGCCGGGTCGGAAAATCTCGATCCCCAAAATCGCCGACGGCACCTCGAATACGCTCATGGTCGTCGATGGCGAAACCGCAGTGAACTGGCTCAAGCCGGGCGACTTGCCGTACGACCCGAAGAAGCTGCCGAATATCGGCGACCCGAAGACGGGCAAGTTCCTCGCCGCGATGGGCGACGGTTCGGTGCGCTGGTTCGAGTTGAAAAAACTCGGCGAGAAGAAGCTCCACGCGCTCATCACCATCGACGGCGGTGAGACAATCCACTTGGAGAAGTAAAGATACGGGCCATCTCGTTAGCCGGACGCGCCCGCGACGGCTACGATGCGGACGCCGTGTCCGCTTTCAAATCACCCACATCCTGTATCGTGGCCGTCGCTTGCGCGTCCGGCTAACCCGAGGTTTTCCCCATGCGCCGATTCGCCCTGCTCGCGTTTCTGGTTCTCGCGCCGACGCCTGCCAGCGCCGTGGATAAAGATTTGCCCGGCGTCCAAGCCGACGGCTTCGCCATCATCTCGATCGACGTCGCCCAACTCTGGGATACGCCGGGTCTCAAGCCGTTCCGCGAGGCGCTCGGCAAGTTGAAGGATCCGCTGAAGAACGACCTCGAGAAATTCAGCGGGATGAAGATCGACGAGTTGCAGCGCGCCACGCTCTATTGGCCGACGGTGCCGAGCGATGAATTCGGCGCCGAACCGTACATGATCTTCGCGGGGCGCAAGCCGCTCGATCGGGAGAAGATTATCAAGATCTTGGAGGCAATCACCTCCGAGCAAGCCGCGAAGGAACTCGGCGCCGAGATCGTAACCATCGCCGGCAAGAACGTCTACTTCGCCAAGGAAACCGCCGTCATTTTCGCCGACGACCGCACCGTGATCCGCACGCCGGCGCTGCGCAAATCGGCCGAACCGATCGCCGAGTTCCTCAAGGTGTTGGCCGGGGCCAAAGCCGCGGCGAAAACCGGCCCCTTGGCCGATGCCCTCGCCGCCGTCGGCCGGCACTCCATCGTCGCCGCCATCGACTTGACGCCGGTGCGGAGGCTGATCAGCGACATCCCCAAATTCCCCGCCGATCTCGCTCCGTTGAAGTCGCTGGCCCAAGCCGAGCGCGCGCTGATCGCCCTCGATTTCGGCGCCGCTGTGAAAGCGTCCGTGAAGCTCACCTTTTTCGATGCCGAGACCGCGAAGAAAGCCGAACCGGACGCGAAGAAACTCGCCGAGTTGGCGCTGGGCGCCTTGGCCGGCCTGCGCAAGGCGAAGGATCGCACGCCCGAAAGCGATGCGGTGCTGGTGCCGCTGTTCGATTTCGCCAAGGCCGCACTGACGAAAGCCGAGGTGAAACTCGACGACAAGACGCTGAGCGCGACCTTGGGAGGCGAGGTCGATGCGGCGATGAAGAAGTCGCTCGGCGCGTTCCCCGCTTGGGCCGAAGCCGAGGCGGCGCGGATGCACACGATCAACAACCTGAAGCAGATGGGGATCGGGTTGCACACCTACCACGATGTGATGGGCCACATGCCGCAAGACATCACCGATAAGAACGGCAAGCCGATATTGAGTTGGCGCGTTCACATGCTGCCGTACATCGAGCAGACTGCGCTCCACCAGCAACTCGACCTCACCAAGCCGTGGGACGATGCGGCCAATAAAAAGTTCGTCGAGCAAATGCCCAAGGTGTTCGAACACTCCGCCCGGCCCACCAAAGAGAAGGGCTTCACCCATTTTCAGATGCTCACCGCCGAGAAGGCCGACCCGGCCGGGAGCCCGTTCCTCGTCCCCGGTCGCAAACTCGAACTCACGGGTGTCAGGGATGGAACCGCGAACACCATTATGGTGGTCGAAGCGGAAGAAGCGGTGAATTGGATGAAGCCGGGCGACGTGGCCTACGACCCCAAGAAACTGCCGAAGCTCGGCGACCCCAAAACGGGCCGCTTCGTCGCGGGCTTGGCCGACGGTTCGGTGCGTTGGTTCGACCTCAAGAAACTCGGCGAGAAGAACCTGCACGCGCTCATCACGATCAACGGCGGCGAAGTGGTGCGCATCGACGAGTAGCCTTCCACGGGATGATTGAATGCCTTCCCCTTCCCTCGCCGATTGGCTCGACCGCGAAGATTCTTGGTTGGTTCCCGGCGCCTTGCGGAACCGCGATTCCCGCGGGCGCCGGCACCCCGAGCCGACGCACGAATACCGCAGCCCCTTCCAGCGCGACCGCGAGCGCATCGTCTACAGTTCCAGCTTCCGGCGGATGACCGGCAAGACGCAAGTTCTCGTCGCGTCGGTGAACGACCATCACCGCACGCGGCTGACGCACACCTTGGAAGTCGCTCAGATCGCCCGCACCGTCGCCCGGCGATTGCGGCTCAACGAAGACCTCACCGAGGCGATTGCGCTCGCCCACGACATCGGCCACCCGCCGTTCGGCCACGCCGGCGAGGAGGCGCTGAACGAGTGCCTCAAACCGTTCGGCGGGTTCAACCACAACCTCTACGGGCTGCGGCGCGTCGATGAGTTGGAAGAGCGCTACCCCGAGTTCCCCGGGTTGAACCTCACCTTTGAACTCCGCGAAGCGTTCGTGCGCCACAGCGGGATTCTCGACGGCCCCGAGGGGGACGAGTTCCGCGACATCGGCGGACCGCCGCTCGAAGCGCAGGTCGTCGATGTCGTCGATAGCATCGCCTACGACACCCACGACATCGACGACGCCCTCGGCCTCGGCTTCGTCACCTTCGACGAACTCCACGAGATCGACTTCTGGAAGCGCGCCGCCGAGACCGTGCGGCGCGTCCACCCCGGCTTGCAGGGGCCGGCGTTCCGCGGGGCCGTGCTCCGCGAATTACTCGCTTGGCAAGTGACCGACCTGCTGAACGAGACCGCCCGGCGGATCGGCGCCAGCCGCGTGGAATCGGCGGACGACGTGCGCCGGTCGGAAGTGCCCTTGGTCGGCTTCGGCGCCGAAACGCTGGCG
>JANOSQ010000814.1:0-1757 GCA_031415915.1 Fimbriiglobus sp.
GAGCCGCGGTCGGCGCAGCCGAAGAAAGAATCTCCTGTTCCTGTTCCTGATCCTGATCCTGAGGATTCTCGGAGTTACCCCTTCGGAGGGGTATTTTCCGGGTGGTGATTTTGAGCTGGCAAGCCTCCTGATACTTGTCCACAAAGTCCTTATGGAGTCGGCACTTGCGGAAGGTTTCGAGCAAGTTCATTACGACCGTTCGCCGCTTGTCGGCCTTGGTAATTTCATTGCCGCACCGAAAGCGTGACATTTCGTACACAAAAACGACCTCGGATTGGTCATCCTAGTGCGTCACCGCACGAGTTCCTTTGGGTAAAGGAAGTCCAGCTTCCTCCGGGCATCGGCCACCCGGAACGTCCAGACGATTTTGGCCCGCACCCGATTCCGCTCGGCCACCCAAGCGGCGACCTCGGCCGACAGTCGCTCCCGGCTCGCCACGCGTCGGTTCAGGCACTGCCGACTCAGCACGCTCAACTCGCACTCCGCCATGTTCAGCCACGAGGCGTGCTTCGGCGTGTAATGGAACTCCAGCCGCCGCGCCAAACGCCACGCCTCCTCGGGCGGATAGGTCGCGAACAGCGACCCGAGCGTGTGCGTGTTCAGGTTGTCGAGCACCACGCGGATCACCGTCGCCGCCGGGTACAGCACGTCGCACAGGTACTTCATCTGCGCCGCGAAGTCGGGGATCGTCCGCCGGTCGGTCACGGTCACCCGCCGCGTGCCGGCGAGCGGCTCGACGATCACGAACAGGTTGGCCGTCCCGTGCCGGGTGTACTCGTAGTCCTCCTTGGCCGGGTGGCCGGGGGCCGCCGCGATCGGATCGGCGACGTGGCCGTGCAACTCCTTGCTGCACTCGTCGAAGCAGACCACGGGACGGCTCGGGTCGAGCGGCTCGGCGTACAGGTCCAGGACGTCCTCCATCTTGTGGATGAAGCCCCCGTCTACCCCCTTCGGGAGGCACCAGCTCTTCTTCTGCCACGGCTTGAGGTCGCTTTTTTTAGGACCCGCAGGACGGTATCCTCGGACACCGATTCGACGATCCGCAACTCGACCAGCCGATTCGCGAGCATCGCCGCCGTCCAGACGGTCCGGCCCTCGGGGACCGGGCTGCACGCCAGGGCGATGACGACCGCCTCCGCCTTCCCGTCCAGCTTGGCCGGCCCGCCCGTGCGGGGCTTCTCGGCCAGGGCGGACTCCAGCCCCTCGGCGACGAAGCGGCGGCGGATATTGGCCGCGGTGTTGGCGGTGATTCCCAAGTCGTCGGCGATGTCGGCGTCCGTCTCCCCGGCGTCGGCCCGCAGCAGAACTTGGATCCGGTTCCGCCGCCGCAGGGTGAGGGGGCCGGCGAACCTCCCCTCCAGATCCGCCCGCTGGCCCGCCGTCAGCCGCACCGCATGCTTTTTGGAACGCTTCGTGTCCATGCCCCACCTCCTGTGGAAATCATGGTACGGACTGCGGCAAATAACTCGTGCGGTGACGCACTAGTGCTGCGTCACATTGATGTTTTGGGGTCAGAGCCGGACGCGTTATCACGCTTCCGGCTCGTATTGGGTAACTTCGGTCACTCCCGACGTCTCGATCCCTCACCCGTCGAGCATTTCGGCGGCGCGGACGGTGTTTTCGAGCAGCATGGCGATCGTCATCGGGCCGATGCCGCCGGGGACCGGGGTCAGCGAATAGGCCACATCCGCGACGCCGGGGTGGACGTCGCCAACGAGTTTCCCGTTCACCGTGTTCATGCCGACGTCGAGCACCAC
>JANOSQ010000815.1:0-2247 GCA_031415915.1 Fimbriiglobus sp.
TCGGTGCCGTGGCGCACCAGCTGTCCGCGGAGCTCCACCGAGAGGTAGGTGGCGAGCCGGCCGCCCACGGTAGGCGCGAGCGCGGCGCGGTGAATGCGGCGCACCTGCACCTCGGTCCACGTCGAGGGGCGACCGATCACGTCGGGCATTCGCGAGATGGTGTAGCGAGGGGAGTCTTCGAAGAGCGTCAGGGCCAGGTCCTGCTTTCCGGCGACCTGATATGCCAGGGCGATGTTGCCGATGCAGTGGAGCGTGGCGAAATGATCGTGGCCGAGCTTGGCTCTGCTGAGCTTCAACGTCTCCTCGAAGAGGGGCAGGGCCAGGGCCAGCTTCCCCGCCTGTCGGTACGCGACGGCGAGGTTGTTCATGCAGTTGAGCGTGCCGGGATGCTCGGGGCCGAGCTTGGCTTTACGGAGCTTGAGCACCTCCTCCAAGAGCGGCACGGCCGCGTCCAGCCGGCCGGCCGCACGATACGCCACGCCGAGGTTGTCCATGCTGTCGATCGTTTCGGGATGCTCGGGCCCGAGCTTGGCTTTTCGGAGCTTCAGCGTCTCCTCGATGAGCGGCACCGCCATGGCATGCTTCCCGTCCAGGTGATACGCCAGTGCGAGGTGGCTCATGCTCTGGATCGTTTGGGGACTGTCGGGGCCGAGCTTGGCTTGACCCCGCTTCAGCGTGTCCTCGCACAGCGGCAGGGCCAGGTCGACCTTGCCGTCGACCAGTAAGGCGTATGCCAGGTTGTTCTTGCTGGAGAGGGCGTCGGGGTGGTCGGGGCCGAGGTACTGGCGGTACAGTGTCTCGGATCGTTTGAGAAAGTCGATGGCCGTGGCCACCTCGCCGACGCCGCGATAGGTGTTCCCGACGGTCGCCAAGATCTGAGCTTGAACGAGTGGCTGGTTCGGGAAGTTCGCCTCGATCCGGTCCGGGGCGAGTTCCTTCGCCGCCCGGTCGAGCAGTTCGCGGATCGTCGGGTTCAGCTTCGCCTCGGCCGACACGCCACCGGCACGCAACAACGCATCGGCCTGTGCTGTCGTGTCCGCCTGGGCCAGCAGTTTGTTCTGCAGGAAGTCGTTCACCGCCTGGGCGACTTGCCTCTCCTCGTCGGCCCGCTTCTTCTCGGCCTCGGCGACGCCGCGCTGGCGGGCTTCCTCGGCGCGGGCCAGTTCCTTCGCCGCCGCCTGCCTCACCGCCTCGGCCTCCTGCGTCTTCGCTTCCGCTCCCTGCTTGCGGGCGATCTCCGTTTGCCGGCGAGCTTCCAGCAAGCCCAGTGTGGTCCCGACAACGCCCGCCAGAAGTGCGAACAGGATGAGGCTGCCGGCGATCACCTGCCCGCGGTTGCGGCGGACGAACTTCTTGAGGCGATACCGTGCGCTCGGCGGACCCGCCGTCACCGGCTCGTGGTTCAAGAACCGCTCGACGTCCTTGGCGAAGCCGTTGGCCGTCTCATACCGCCGGTCGCGGTCCTTGCTCAGGGCCTTCAGCACGATCCAGTCGAGTTCGCCTTTCACGAAGCGGCCGAGCTTCTGCGGCTCGATCTGGCGGTTGGCCGAGACACTGGGGAGCGAATCCGCAGAACTCAACCGCGAACTCGGGGTCGGCGCTTCCTGCTCGCGGACCAGCCGCAGCATCTCGTCCAGGGCCGCCTTCTTCATCGTCTCCTTCGTCAGCGGCGTCGTGCCCGTCAGCAGTTCGTACAGGACGACGCCGAGGGCGTACACATCGGCCCGCGTGTCCACGTCGACGGCGTTGAAGTTCGCCTGCTCCGGGGCCATGTACAGCGGCGTGCCCATCACGCTGCCGAACGCCGTGAACATCGACTGGTCGGTCAGTTGCAGCCCGGTCGTCGCCTTGGCTAGGCCGAAGTCGATCACCTTCGGCACCGGCTTGCCGTCGTGCGACTCGACGAGGATGTTTGTGGGCTTCAGGTCGCGGTGGATGATCCCCTTCTGGTGGGCGTGCTGCACCGCCGAGCAGATCTGCTGGAACAGGTTGAGCCGCTCGGCAATCGTGAGCCGGTGCTGATCGCAGTAGTCGGTGAGTGGTACACCTTTGACGAGTTCCATCACGAAAAAGGGCGCACCCGTGTCCGTCGTCCCGGCGTCCAGCAACTTGGCGATGTGCGGGTGGTCCATGAGGGCGATGGCCTGCCGCTCCGCCTCGAAGCGGGCGAGGATCGTCTTCGACTGCCCCCGCTCGACGCGGATCAGCTTGACCGCCACCTTGCGTTTGACCGGCTCGGTCTGGTCG
>JANOSQ010000816.1:0-2771 GCA_031415915.1 Fimbriiglobus sp.
CGCCGTAGTAGCTCATCGGGTGCGTGGCGTAGTAGTGGCACGCGGCGATCTTGGCGTCCTTGTCGTAGAACGCGACCGTCCGCAGCCACGGGTCGATCAACCCTTCGGGGAGCTCGCGCAGTTTGGCATCTTTGCACGAACTGCCGCGCATGGCGATGACCTTCCCGTCTTCGCTCCGGTGGACCCGGCGGTTGCTGGCCACTCGATCCACCTTCGCTTTCCCCGTCGCGAGATGCGTGACTTTGCGGGCCTTCTTCAAACCTGCGGAGACGGCCGTCCGACCGTGTTCGAGGCATTTCTCGAAGAAATCGAGTTCGACGATGTGCGGGAGATCGCCTTGGCTCGCGACGGTCTTTTCGGCGTCGAGGCACGCGAACGGAGTGTTGTGTTGGTGCACGCACTGGACGGCCACGCGGTCCGGCGTCGTGCCCACCGCCTCGGCGAGGGCGGTGCGCCAGGCGACGTGGGCTTCGTTCAACAGGCCGGCCCAGTCGACGGAGCACACGACGATCGGCTTCCCGGCGCCCGAGAGCACGAACCCGATGGCTTCGAGTTCGTCATCGACCGCTTCGACCGGTTTGATCCAACCGCCGAGGAGGGGATGACCTTTCGGCGGGGTGACGTCGAATCGAAAAGTTGCGAGGGTAAGGTCCGGTGGGGTTTTCTCCGCCCCCGTCGATGGTGCGTTCGCCAGAAGCGGGACCGCGGCGGCGGCGCGCAGAAACCCGCGACGATTGATAGGGGGCATAGCTGCTCTCGCGGGGCGGGCGTGGATCGGAGCTCGAATCGCGATACTACCCGCATTGTCGGACGATTTCTACGACTTTGCGGCTTTGAGTTGGACCGAGCCAGGGCCGCGGTGCCCTGGTTGCCTAGATTCCAAAAACCACTTTTTAGTTATGCTCATTCCCCTTCGCACGTCTGTGATCCCACCCGCAGCGATTCCGCCCATTGCCGCAGTGCCCCCTCGACTTGGGCGCGCAGGGTTTCCGGCCGGGTGTGCGTGTACTTGCCGGTCATGCCGAGACCGCTGTTGAGCGTGGGCCGGTGGCCCATAACCTGCTGACGGATCAGTGGATCGACGTTGGCGTCCTGCAAGAGGGTGGCGAACGTGTGCCGCCACGACTTGGGACAGGTCGATTCCCGGATGCCAATCGCGAGCATAGTCTTGATGAACGTGTTCCGGACGACGTCCGGTTTCACGGCACCCGCGTCCCACCAGAGCTTGGCGGCGACGAGGGCCTCTTGCTCGCGTGATTGCGCCGATGCCAGTTCCAACCTACGGCGTCGCAAGACGAGTTCCAATTCGCGGCGATCCCCTGCGAGCAAATCGGTCCGGTTGTGCGCCCGCTCGCGGAGGAAGACCAATCCCTTCTTCCTCGATCCGATGACCACTCGAAGGACCGCGGCGACTTCGATTAGCAGTGGCCCGTTTTGATGCGCCAGCCGAGCTCGGTCTTGTTTCGGACCCCGATCCATCCGCCTTGCAGATCGACGTCCTCGATCAGCAGGTGGACCAATTCGCCGATGCGCAGGCCGGTTTTGGCGAGGGTGAAGTGGATCGGGAAGATCCACTTCGGGCACGCGTTGAGGAAGGCGAGTTCCGTCGCCGCGGTGAAGACGAAGATCGGTTTGGCATCTTCGTCTTCATCTTGTCCAAGGGGAGCTCCGAGAAAGGATTGCCCGCATATAGGGGGGCAAATGCCGCCGCTTGACGGCGTGGTTGTACATCGCGCGGCACGTCTCCAAGATGTACCGAACCCCTTTGCTCCGCAGCTTCCTCGTCGCCGTCTTCTTGTGCCCATTCGGGGAGACTTTGATGACCCGGAGGTAGGAAGCGAACGCTTCGATCTTCACCTCGTGCACGCGGGGCAGTTTCGGGAGCGTCCGCGCGAAATCTTCGAGGTGCTGGGTCGCCGAGCGGTAGCGCTTCAGCGTGCCGACCGAGGAGTGCAGGACGTGCTCGTGGTAGTCGAGGAACTGCTTCCGGAGTTCGGGAATGCCGATGGGCGTGAAGGTGAGCAGTGTCGGTTCATTGCTGGCCAGTTGGGAATTGACCTTGGCGGCCACCTGTTCGGCGTGCTCGCGGGATGCACCGACCTTCTTGCGGTGCGGCCCGGTGTTGTCCCGGTAGTACACCCACCACGCGCCGTGGTGCACGAAAACGCTGACTTTGCCGACGCGAAAACGCGGAGAGGGATTGGACTTTTTCGATGGCACGGAACTCCCCCCTGGTGCACAGGATGTGCACCAAACGTGCACCAGGCGGGATATTTCATGGGGGGAGGCGCGACGCATTATGGTGCAAATTAACATCTTGGGTCGCCGACCGAACAGATCACTGATACGAATGCGGAGAGGGAGGGATTCGAAGCTACCTTTTTGAGGTTGGCTTCGCATGGCACCCACACTGCAAACACATTGAAAAGCTATGAATTCCCAGTCGTTCGCACGAAAACACGCTTCTCTGGCATTGTACTCGGATTGGTGTCGCGTGGGCAATCCTGCCCCCAATTTGCCCCCAGTTTCCGGAATCAAATCCGACTTCAGGATTCATGGCGATGGTCGAAGCGTGCGAAAGATAGCGCGGAAAGGTGCGTGATCCAATCGCCTTCCTCGTAGCCAACAAAGAATAAGTCGCGGGTGTCT
The DNA here is from genome assembly GCA_031415915.1 of Fimbriiglobus sp. GTDB lineage: Bacteria > Planctomycetota > Planctomycetia > Gemmatales > Gemmataceae > JALHQU01. The sequence continues at coordinate 2,650 of JANOSQ010000816.1, forward strand.
GGGAGCCCCAGCAATCCGTAGTGGACGAATAGCCACAGCTTGCGAAGTAGGAGTCGTTGAACTTCGCCAGGTCGGATGCCAGGGCCGGGACACGGCAAATGTGAACCTCGCATTACCCGGGT
>JANOSQ010000817.1:0-1904 GCA_031415915.1 Fimbriiglobus sp.
TCGCCTTCAGCGGGATCAAGTGCGATTGCGGTTTGGCGTCCTCGCCGCCGTGGATGTCGGCCGGGCCGTCGGTCATGGCGAGCCGCTTGGTGTCGGTGGCGACCAACCGTGCCCGGCCCTTCTCGGCTTCCCAGAGGATACCGGTGACAGCGTAGCGGGTGTTCTCGCGCTTCTCCGCGGCGAATACGGTGCGCTTGATCATGGTCCGCAGCACGCCGGCTTTGATCTCGTGGTAGCGGCCGCCGGCGTCGAAGAGCGGCAGATCGGGGAACTCGTCGGGCACGCCGCCGGGGAGTTCGTACTTGCTCGAGCTGAGCTTGATGCTCGTGTTCTCCTCGCCGGCGTCGATGGTGATCTCGGGCTCCGACGATTCGCGCAGAATCGAGATGAGCTTGACGACCGGCAGGATCGCCGCCCCGGCGCGCTGGACCTTCACCCCGCGCAGTTCGTAGCGGATGCCCACTTCGAGGTCGGTCGCCATCAGCGTCAGGGCGTCGTCGTGGGTGACGGCTTTGATGTTCGAGAGGATCGGCTTCGTGGTGCTCTTGGCCACGGCCCCTTGGACGATTTGGCAAGCGGTCAGCAGGGCATCGCGGGCACAGGTCATCTTCATCGGAGTTTCTCGCGTGGGGCTTGGGGTGAGTTTACGAATTGCCCTCCCGTCCTCGCGGCTCTTCTTCCTCCTTTTATTCTTTCAATTCCAAACAAGGTAACAGTAGTAAGGAGCCGACCATTCGTGGCGCGCGTTTGCCGTTTTGGAATCGAGGTCTTTGAAGGGACGGGAGTTGCGCAATGGGGCGAACTGTGGACAACTTGGCGCGCGCTTGGTTTTGAAGTGGCGCGCCGCGTCGATGGAACGGCGGGGGTGGTGCGGAAAAAAATTCGGATGAAAGTGCGCGTCGCCGGACGACAATGGCGCGCCGGGTGCGCGCCGGGTTATCCACAGCGAAGTTCACTTCATTCCAGCCTTCAACTCGCGCACGGCGACTTCCAATTCCGGGTCGTTCTTCATCGACTCGGTGACCTTGCGGGTCGCGTGGAGCACCGTGGTGTGATCGCGGCCGTTGAAGTATTTGCCGATGGTCGCCAGCGGCAGTTTGGCCACCTCGCGGGCCAAGTACATCGCCACTTGCCGCGGCACCATGACGCCTTTGAGTCTGCTCGAACCCAAAATCTCCTTGGGTTTCACCCCGTAGCTGGTGGCCACCCGCCCGACGATGCGCTCGATCGGATCGACCGCTTCGGTCGGCTCGCGGAGCCAATCGCGAACCTGCTTCGCGGTCAGCGGCAGGCCCGACTCCTTGGCCAGCGGTTTCAACTTCTCGAAGAAGCCGAGCAGCAACCGGACACTGCCCGCGGAGTTCTTCGCCAGCCAGCGCTCGGCCGGTTCCTCCAGTTTGAGCTTGCGCTTATCGGCGATGGCCCGCACCAACTGCCGGCGACTCGTGAGGCTCGGGTATTCCAATCGCACCACGAGGCCCGCCGCGAGGCGATTGGTCAATCGCCGCGGGAGTTGCGTCAACCCGGCCGGGCCGGACGACGCGGTGATGACGGTCGGCTTCTGCCGGGCGGCGCGGTGGTCGAGCAGCCGCACCGCGGAATCGACGTCCGCGTCTTTGAGTTCATTTAAGTCTTCGACCACGAGCAGATCGCAGGTTAAGAGGTCTTCAAATTCATCCGGGGTTATTTGCGGGTTCTCGGTCGAAGGGGTCGAACGGGGGAATTCGTTGGCCAGCACCGATTGCACCGTCTGTGCGGCCGGGCCGGTGATGATTTCCCGGATTAGGGTCTGTACGAGGGCGGATTTGCCCGTACCGGGTGGGCCGTGCAGGAGGAGTGGGGCGGCGAAAGGGATTCGCCGCAACGAGCGGTGGAGGGCTTGGACGACGCGCTTGCAGGCCCGC
>JANOSQ010000818.1:0-3762 GCA_031415915.1 Fimbriiglobus sp.
CGTCGTCGCCCACCAAGCCCCGCTTCAAACCCTCGTAGGTGTAGGCTTGCAGCACGCCCTCGCGGGTGCGCAGGTATTCGCTCAAAGCGAGGGCCACATCGTCCGGCTTCAACTTTTTGGCCGCGAGCAGGCGGTGGTTCAAATAGAGGTACGGGGCCACGACCGCCTCGAGGTAGCGCGGGGCGACCTTCGGTTCGGCATCGTCCTTCGGCTTCGCGATATAGCCGAAGGTCTCGCGCAGGTGCTTCTCGCAACCGGCAACGAGCGCCACCGCCGACAAGCGCCGGCCCCCCTTCCCTTCCTTCGCGGCGAATTCCGGCAGCGGGCAGATGCCATGGTCGGCCGTGAGCATCACCGCGTACTGGCCGGCGCCGACTTTGTCATCGAGGTATTTCAATAAGTTCTCGACGATGGCGTCGGATCGCAACGTGGTATCGAGAACTTCCTGCGAATCGGGCCCCCAGGTGTGGCCGATGAGATCGTTCGACGAAAAGCTGATGGTGAGCAAATCCGGCGCGTCATCCTGCCCGAGCTTCTCGGCGTCGATGCACGCCTTGGCGAAGTCGAGTAAGAGTTCATTGCCGAAGGGGCTGTTGGCGAGGGCTTCGTAATACTTCTTGCCCGCGACTTTCAACCCGCCGTCGATCATGTGCGGGAACTTCACGCCTTGCGCGACGCCCTTCCCTTCACCGCTACCGTCGTCGGGCCCGGCGAGCGTTTCGTAATCGAGCGTCGGCCGGGTTTTCGTCCACGACTTCCCGAACCACGCGTCGGCCCGCTTCGACTTGTTGAACTCTTCGACCCAAGCGTGCGGTGCCTCGCGGAAGTAGGTACTCGTGACGAAGCGGCCGTCGAACCAGTAGGCGCCGTCTTGTTTGTGGCCGGTGGGAAAGATGGCCGAGCGATCTTTCAACGAGAGGCCGAACACCTTCCCCGGTTTCGCAGCCGCTTTCAAAACATCCCCGAGCGTGGGGCTGAGCAAGCGATCCGGATTGCCGGGGGACTTCGGTTTGACGGGCGTGGCCAAGGGATCCACATTTTCGGGCACCGCCGCCGGGAGGAGTTGATAGCGATCCGAGGTCGCGCAATTGACGGTACTCGCGCTCGCGCGGTCGTACCACTCGTTGTTGATGATCCCGGTTCGGCGCGGCGAGGCGCCGGTCAACATCGCCGCGTGCCCCGGCCCGGTCGTCGTGATGGCGTAGGGGTAGTGGCAATCGGTGAACCACGCGCCTTGCGTCTGCAGGCGTTTGAAGCCGCCTTCGCCGAAGTGCGGTTGCCACTTGTCGATGAAGTCGCCGCGGAGTTGGTCGAAGACGACGTGGACGACGAGCTTGACTTTGGGTTCGTCCGCGGCGGCGAACGCGGGCCAAACGGCGACGAGGGAGAGGGCGAGGAGCGAACGCATCGGGGGCTTCCGAGAGCGGGCGGGGGTAGTTACGCTAGCGGAGTCATCCCCGCTCGCCAGCGCGCGGCGTGTGAAGTGTCCGTGAGGATTCGGCCGACACCGCGTCGAGCGCGTCGAGCGTGCGCCCGGTCGCCCCTTGCTGTTCGCGGACGAGTCGCCTCGCGGCGGCGCCCATTCGCCCTCGCAATTCGGGGTCTGCGAGCCAGCGCGCGAGCGTTTGTTCCAGCTCCTCCGGGGTGCGGATCATCTCTGCGGCACCGGCGCCGATCAAGCTTCGGGCGGCGTCGCGAAAGTTCCAAATGTGCGGGCCGAAAACCGTCGGCACACCGTACCCGGCCGGTTCGATCATGCTCTGCCCACCGCGTTTCCCATCGAGGCTACCGCCGGTGAACCCGACATCGGCGAGACCCCACGCGGCGCCGAGTTCGCCGACGGTGTCGAGCAGGATCACGGCGGGATCGGCGGTGGTTGCGGGCGAACTGCGGCGGGCGAAGGGCAATCCCGATTTCGCGACGAGGGCGGCGACTTCGGCGAAACGATCCGGGTGCCGGGGCACGAGGATCAATCGAAGCTGGGGGAACCGCGAGCGCAGCGATGCGAAGATTCCCAGCAGGATTTCCTCCTCCGGTGCGTGGGTACTCCCCGCGACCCAGACGACGGAACCGCGTGGAAGCTTCAACCACGCCCGGAGTTCGCGGCCCTTCGGGGTATCCCGCTCACCGGCGGCGCCGTCGTACTTCACCGACCCGGTGACAACCGATTGACACTCCGGCACACCGAGCAACCGGAGGCGCTCCGCGGATTCGGCCGATTGCACCGCAAACAGCGCGACGCGCCGGAGCAGGAATCGGTTCGCCAAAGCTTTCACGCGGTTCAGCCGGGCGAAACTGCGCGGGCTGATCCGGGCGTTGATGACCGCGACGGGAATGCGCCGCGCCGCGGCGCACGCCAAGAAGTTCGGCCAGAGTTCGCTCTCGGCGAGCACGATAAGCCGCGGCTTCACCGAGCCGAGGGTCGCACGGCAAGCCCAGGAGAAATCGAACGGGAACGGGATGACCGCGCAATCCGGGAACCGCGCCCGCGCTTCGGTCAAACCCGTGTCGGTGGTGCTGCTGACGACGACGTGCCAGTCCGGGTGCCGTTTGCGGAACGCGGCGACGACGACCCCCAACAGGTGAATCTCCCCGACGCTGACCCCGTGGAACCAAGCGACCGGCTTGCCGTCGGGGTTGGCAATGGCAGGGGAGCCTAGGAGTTTGGCGGCGAGGTCGCGGCGATACCGCCCCGTGCGAATGGCCCGGAGGAGGAGCCACGGCGACAACAGGGCGAGCAGACAGAAGTAGAGGAGGTCGAAGAGGAGGGGCATTCGTCAGTGGATCGCGCCGGCCATTGCGGGAAACGCCGATGAACCGGTCGAAATCCGGGTCGTCAGGGTGCCGTCGACGATATCTTCAATTTCCACTTCCATGCGGCGCGGGGCCAGTTTCGAGAGTTGCCGATAACCCGTTTCCAACTTCGTGCGATAATTCTGCGGGTAGTTCACTTCCTTGGAGAAGTAGTCGTATGCGCGGATGGCGTTTTCGACTTCGGGGACCGTCATCGCGTGGACGGTAATAGACCCCGCGAATGCCGATTCCGCACCCCCGATGTCGGCATAGTCCATGGGGAACAGGGAGATGGTGGAAGCGATCTCATTTTCGAGAGTCGCGCCGGAGACGGCCAATCGACCGAGCGAATTCGTCGCGCCGACGAAGACGGAAAAATCGTTCTTGGTCCGCATGGCTATGCGCACCAGAACGGGGATGTCCGAGGCGGTTTGGCCGTCGACTTTGCACACGACGTTGAAATTCGGCAATAGGTTCATGGCCCGAGACTCGTTGAGGCGGTCACTTCCGGTGAACCGGCTGTGATGTATTCCGTCGCGGTGCCACCCGGGACGACGCCTACTTTACTATACGTGCACAGCGAAACATCCAAATCGAAACGGTATTCGGGAGCAGCGCGCGGGCCGCCGGGGTGCTTGGGACCAATCATCAACGCGGTCGATGCTGTGGCGGCCGACACATATAGCGAATCGGTGAAATAGCCCCTTCGAGGTGCCCCCATTTTGTCGAAGTTGGGCACGCGGTTCGGCTTGCTCGCCATGACGAGTTTATGAATCGTCGCCGAGGCGTAGTGGTAGTACGGTATCATCCGCTCACTTCCCGGCTTCCAGCTTCATGTGGCAGTTCTTGTACTTCTTCCCGCTGCCGCAGGGGCAGGCGTCGTTGCGGCCGACCTTCGCGCCGATGTTGCGGATCGTTTCGATCTTCTTCGGCTCCGCCGTGCCGGTGTTCGTCGATTGCTGGCTCTCT
>JANOSQ010000819.1:0-4687 GCA_031415915.1 Fimbriiglobus sp.
TTGAAGGAATTCGACACCCTGAAACGCGAGACCGACAACTCCGGCCAACTCGCGGCCATGGATCGCTTCCAACAACGCGCGTGGGACATTCTCACATCGAATGCGGCCCGCGATGCGTTCGACCTCGACAAGGAACCGAAGGATCTCCGCGACAAGTACGGCTTCGGCGCGGCCTACGACCCCAAGGCGAGCAACCGCTGCGGTTGCCCGAGCTGGGCCCAGCGCATGCTCCTCGCCCGGCGCTTGGTCGAAGCGGGTGTGCGGTTGGTGACCGTCGATTTGCGCTGGTGGGATACGCACGTGAAGGGGTTCGAGTCGCTGCGCGACGGCTTCCTGCCGCGTTGGGACAAGGCGTACACGGCTCTTATCAACGACCTCGAAGAACGCGGCCTGCTGAAGTCGACGCTGGTGCTGGCGTGGGGCGAATTCGGTCGGACGCCGAAGGTGAACAACGATGCCGGGCGAGACCATTACCCGAATGTTTTCAGCGCGGCCTTGGCCGGCGGCCCCATCGTGGGTGGCCGCGCCATCGGCGCCTCGGACGAGAAGGGGGCGTTCCCGAAGTCGTTGCCGCGAACCCCGCAGGACGTATTGGCCACCGTCTACAAGCACCTTGATGTCGACATCCACGAGAGCTACATGAACAACGGCCGGCCGATCGCGGTGCTCCCCAGTGGTAAGCCGATCGAAGAATTGTGCTGAACGGATCTTACCGGGACTGCGTCTCGAGAAACGTGATGACGGCCCGGATCTCGTCGTAGGCGAATTCTTCGTTCAGCGCGAGGAAGATCGGTTTGAGGAACGCGGACCCGCTCGCTTTCACCGCCGCCGCGATGCGGTCGAATCTCTCCTTCGGCACCCAAGCCGCGATCGATTTCGGCTTCTCGAGTTGGATGAAATCGGCGAGGTGCCCGGCGACGGTCGAACGCGCCAACTTCGTGCGCTTGGCGACCTCATCGAGGGAAACACCGTCTCGGAAAAGCGAGAATGACACGCGCTTGGCGGGGCTGATTTTGGTCGAGACGGGCGCCCGCGTCATCGATTCGCGAGGCGGTGGCAAGTCGGTCGCCAAGCCGCGCTGAGCGGCGTGCGCCGCAATCACCTCCAGAAACGCGGCGCCGAATTCGCGGAGCTTCACGTCGCCGATGCCCGAGACCATCCGCATCCGTTCGAGCGTCGTCGGCCGGCAGCGCGCCAACTCGGTGAGCACGGTGTCGGCGAAGATCTGGTACGGCGGCACGTTCAACCGTTGGGCGTGCTCGCGACGCAGGCCGCGAAGCGCTTCGAACAACTCGGGATCGCTGCCGAACGGCAAGGTGCCCGGTTCCGGTGAAACGTCCGAGCCGCCCATCCGCGTCTGAATCAAGCGGACCGATTGCGTTCCTTTCATCACGGCCCACGAAGTGGCATTCAACCGCAAGATCGGGTACTCGCCGTCCGTCTGGACGAGCGCGTCTTGGCCGACGAGTTGGAAGATGCAATCGCGGATCTCCGCCTTCGGCATCTCGTGGAGCAAGCCGTAGGTGCTCAGTTTGTCGTGCTTGCGACTCCGGACATTCTCCGTGTTGGCCCCGCGGAGGACATCGATCACATGGTTCGCCCCGAAGCTCTCGTTCACCCGCGCCACGCAGGAGAGGATTTTCTTGGCGACGGTCGCCGAGTCCGGCACGTCTTGGGTGTCGCCGAGGCAGATGTCGCAAGCCCCGCAATTCGGGGTGTCGTACTCTTGGTCGAAGTGGCGGACGAGCGCCCCGTGCCGGCAGACGGCCCCGCTCGCGTAACGCACCATCTGGTCGAGCTGCTTCCGGCCGGCCGCGAGGAACTCCGGCGGAGCATTCGCCTCGGTGGCCGACTTTTCCATGATCCGCCGCAGGGCCATCACATCGGCGAATGAAAACAGCAGCAGGCACTCGCTCGGCAATCCATCCCGCCCGGCGCGCCCGGTTTCTTGTTGGTAGTGCTCGATGGTCTTGGGCACGCAGGCGTGGATGACGAAGCGGACGTTGGACCGGTCGATGCCCATGCCGAAGGCGATGGTGGCCACGACGATGTCGGCCTCTTCGCTGGCGAACGCGTCGTGACTGAGCCGCCGGGCTTCCGCTGTCATCCCGGCGTGGTACGGCACGACTTTGTACTTCGCCTTCTTCAGCGTTTCGGTCACGCTGTCCACGTCGGTGCGGCGCAGGCAGTACACGATGCCGGCTTCGTTCTTGCGCCGGTCGAGCACCTCGCGGATCTGGCCGATCACGTCGGATTGCGGCAGCACGCGGTAAGTGAGGTTCGGCCGGTCGAAGTTGCCGACGAGCACCTGCGGGTTCTGCAAATTCAACTGCGAGATGATGTCGGCGCGGACTTGCTCAGTGGCAGTCGCGGTGTAAGCGTGGATGGAACTGCCGGGGAAGAAATCCCGCAGGCGCGCGAGCATCCGATACTCGGGGCGGAAATCGTGGCCCCAGTGCGAAATGCAATGCGCCTCGTCGATGGCGACCGTGTGCGCGCCCGCATTGCGGAGTATTTGGCCGGTGCCCGTGTTCACCAGGCGCTCGGGCGAAACGAACACCAACCGGGTCTCCCCGGAGCGAATGGCCTCGTGCGCGGCGGTCGCTTCCGCGGGCTTCAACGAGCTATCCAATCGGACGGCACGGATGCCGTTGCGGGCCAACCCGTCGACTTGGTCTTTCATCAGGGCGATTAGCGGCGAGACGACGACCGTCAGACCGGGGCGGACGAGGGCCGGAGCTTGGTAACAGAGCGATTTGCCGCCGCCGGTGGGCATGACGACGAGGGAATCGCGCTTCTCGAGAACGGCGCGGATCGCCTCGGTTTGCAGGGGGCGGAGCGCGCGGAATCCCCAGTTCTCGGCGATGGCCGCGAGCAATTCCTTCGGCAAGTCGGGGGGCATCGGGCGAGTCTCGCACCAAGTTGTTTGTTGATCGGTACGAAAACCAGTCGGACATGCCGGCGCAAATTACAGCTCTGGTTCGGTGGCGATGCCGAGTACATCGAGAAACTCTTTGAGTCTGTCGAACGTCTCCTCCACTGTCAAATTGACTATGTTCGATGCTTTCGGAAGTCGACGGCCATGAGCAATCCAATTGCGGTAGTCACGGACTTGCTTCACTTTTTCCGAGAGTGCGGGCGTGATCGTCAGTTGATCTTGGAGTGGTTTCAAAACTTTGTTGGCGAAACTACCCTGCCGGAGACCTTCCAACGCATCTTCGGCTGCCGAAACCAAGACGGGATGTTCGATTTTCGTCGCGTGGGGTTTGACGACTCGTTCCAAATGATCGCGGACGAAAGCCTCGAAGACCGAAAAGAGCACGAGAATCCCGAGATCTTCCAAAGGTTGAATCGCGGCGGTCGTTTCTGCAACGATAGCGACTGATTCTACCCGTTTGAACTTTTCGTCGTCCCAGATCGATGCGCCTTTGAGGGATGGATGATTCCAATGCTTGGTTCCCAATCGACGCATTCTCTCGAGATTCGTCCGGGTCGAAACGAACCAATCGAGGGCTTCGCGCAACGTCCTCATTGGAAGTAGCTCATCAATGCGTCCTCGAAACGCTGCTGCGTCAGGGGTTGTAGTGCTTCCCTCGGCCCTTCGATAAACCATGAATCAACGCTTTCGTCGGTGAACCGGTAAAGCACAAATCGGACGAGTTCGTCCGTGATGTCGACGCGGCCCGTCGCACGGACGGGCGCCCCCAGACGCGGAGGGCGGGCCGATTTGATGGTCTTGAGCGCTTTCGGGATGATACCCACCCATTTGCCGAACGCCCGGATATCCAATCGCGGCGCATAGTATCGACCCACGTTGGGTTCGGTGATCTCTTCGGTTCTGTCTTCGAATTTCAGGATGCTTCGGGGATCGGAATCCCGGAGCCAACCTCGGATGTCGACATGCAATTTGCGGATGGCGCTCGTCCAATCGTCGATGATGATTTTATTCTCGCGCGCCTCGATTTCGTAGCTTTCGGCTTTTCTTTCCAGTAACTCGGCGAATGAGGACTTCGTCATCGGACACCTCCAGCTATCGTGCGCCCAACGCCATTACCCAACCTGAATTATAGCACGTTGCCAGATAACCACCGGTGCAACTGGCTACTTACCCCTTCACCACGATCTTGATTTCCTCGATGTCGCAGCGGCCCGACTTGCGGAAGGGCCGGGGCATCGGCTGGGCTTGCCTCTTCGCGTCGATCGTCCGGCAGCGCAGGGTGTACTCGCCGGCGGGCAAGCCCGGCAGTAGCGCCGCCCAGTGCGCTTTGGCCAACTTCATCGGCCACGTCTTCGGTTTGCCGTCCGCGTCGAACCCGTGGGTATCCTTCGGGATCGCATCGCCGGGCAGCTTCCCGCCCCAACTCTTCGGTGGCCCGAGGATCGTCGCATCGACCCACGGCGCTTTCGCGAAGTACGGGTCGTTCGCGGGCCATGGCTTGGTGTTCGGTTGAATCCACACTTGGACTTTCGACAACCCCGAGACGCCGACTTGGGCGTAGCCCGTCAGCGGAATTTGCTCGCCGGGCTTGATCGCTTCGGGGACATGCAGCGTCGCGGCGAAGGTCTTCAGTGGGCTGTCGATGTCGTTGTTCTCGTCCGCGTAGGTATCGTTCGCATGGGGCAAGTTGCTGAGGGTCACCGTCGTCAGCCACTTCACCGATTTGAAACCGTAGGCTTCCGGCACCAC
>JANOSQ010000820.1:0-5469 GCA_031415915.1 Fimbriiglobus sp.
CCCGTGGCTGCGGACGGTCGCGTTCTACGACAAGGACGCCAAGATCGCCGCGTGCCACTACTACGCCACGCACCCGATGAGCTACTACGGCGACGGGCGAGTCTCCAGCGATTTCGTCGGCTTGGCCCGCAAGCGACGCCAAGCCGAAGAGACCGGTTGCACACACCTGTACTTCACCGGGTGCGCCGGCAATGTAGCGGCGGGCAAGTACAACGACGGATCGAAGGAGACCCGCAAGGTTCTCACCGAGAGGGTGTACGAAGCGATCGCGGCGGCGGACAAAGAACTCAAACCCGAGCCGATCGTCGGCGTGACTTGGAAGACGAGCGAAATCCTTCCACCGGCGCGCGAGGGCGTGACGGCCGAGCAACTCGAAACCCAAATCGCGAACAAGAAGAACCCGGTCGTCGACCGCAACCGCCCGGCCTACCAGCTCGCCTGGGTGAAGCGGACCGAGAAAAGAAAGCAGCCCATCGTGCTGAGCGCTCTGCACATCAACAGGGCGACCCTGTTGCACCTGCCGGCCGAGGTGTTCGTCGAATATCAGTTGCGCGCCCAAGAACTGGCGCCGAAGAGATTCGTCGCCACGGCGGCGTACGGCGACGGCGGGCCGTGGTACATCCCCACCAAGGAAGAATTTCCGTTCGGCGGATACGAAGTCGGATCGGCCTACTGCGGAGCGGATGTGGATAAGGTGTTCACCGCCGGGATCAAAGATTTGCTCGGATGACAGCGACCTCGTCGAGGGCTTCACGATGCTCCGTCGATTCACCGTCGGGATCGTCCTCGGGGCGGTCGCCCTCGCGTTCGTCTCGGCCGACGACAAGAAATCCACCGACCCCTACGAACTCGCGAAGGTGAAGCCGTTGGAGCCGGCCGACGCGCGGAAAGCGTTCGAACTCCGGCCGGGGTTCCGGATCGAACTCGTCGCGTCGGAGCCGCTCGTCCGATCCCCGGTCGCGGTGGACTTCGACGAGAACGGCCGCCTGTACGTCGTGGAATACCGGGACTACAACCAGTTCGCGAACCCGAAGGGCGCCGCGATCCGGGGGTGCATCAAGCTCCTCGACGACACCGACGGCGACGGCGCGTACGACAAAGCGACGGTCTTCGCCGACGATCTCGAATCCCCGGTCGCAGTGGCGTGCTGGGACGGGGGTGTATTCGCCGGCGTAGTACCGGACTTGTGGTACTTCAAGGACACCGACGGCGACGGCAAAGCCGACGTGAAGCGGAAAGTGCTGACGGGGTTCGACCGCGACAAAGCCGGCGAGGCGATGCTGAACTCGTTCCGCTGGGGCGCGGACAACCGCTTCCACATCGCCACCGGCCCGGCCGGTGGCAACCTCCGCGCGGCCGATAAACCCGATGCGAAGCCGACCGCGATCCGTCGGCAGAACATCCTCTTCGACCCGCGGACCGGCGCGTTCGAGCCGACGAGCGGCGGTGGCCAACACGGTCTGACGCTCGACGACTGGGGCGACACGTTCGTGTGCGATAACAGCAACCCGATCCAGCATCTCACTTACGATGCGCGCTACACGGCTCGCAACCCGTTCCTGATCGCCCCATCGCCCGTGCTGGATATCAACGCCGCCGGTCGGTACCCGAATCTGCAGCGCATCAGTCCGCCGGAACCTTGGCGCGAAGCCCGCACCCGGCTGCGGAAAGAGAAGATTTTCCCCGGTTCGGACGAGGGTGGCCAACCCTTCGGCTTCTTCACCGGTACGTCCGGAGTCACGGTGTATCGAGGTAGTGCTTTCCCGCCCGAGTACCGGGGCAATGCGTTCGTCGGCGAGGTCGCGAACAACCTCCTCTACCGGGCGAAGCTCGAACCGAAAGGGCTCGGCTGGTCGGCGGTCCGCGCCGAGAAAGACCGCGAATTCTTGGCATCGAAGGACATCTGGTTCCGGCCGGTGCAGTTCGCCAACGCCCCGGATGGAACGCTGCACGTCGTCGATATGTGCCGCGAATTGATCGAGACGGCGGTCGCCCTCCCGCTTCAAATGCTCCGGTTCGTGGATGTCGGCGGCGGTGTCGATCGCGGCCGAATTTGGCGGATCGTACCGGAGGGCTTCGAGCAACCCAAACCGCCGCGACTCGGGAATTCCACGACCGCGGAACTGGTGGCTTTGCTCGAACACCCAAACGGTTGGCACCGCGACACCGCCGCGCGATTGCTCTACCAGCGGCAAGACAAAGAGGGGGTGCCCGCACTCCGCAAACTCGCCTCCGAAGCGAAGTCGCCCCTCGCAAGGATGCACGCGCTCCATGCCTTAGAGGGGCTCAAGGCACTCACGCCGGATGAAGTGATCTCCGCACTCGGCGATGCCGACCCGCGCATGCGCGAACACGCCCTCCGGCTCTCGGAGGGGTTCGGGTTCTCGGCCGGATTGTCGAAGCGATTCCAGGCACTCGCGGACGATCCGGAGCCGCGCGTGCGCTATCAACTCGCGTTCACGCTCGGCGCCTTTCCCGGCGAGTCGAAAACGGAACTGCTCGCGGCGCTCGCGGTCAAGGATGCGCCGAATCCGCTGGTGCGGCTCGCGATCCTCTGCTCGGTCGGCGATCGCGGCGGCGCGGTCTTCGCCAAGCTGTTGGCCGAGCGGGCGAAGACCGGAGCGCGGGAGCTGTTGCTCGCCCTCGTTACCCAAATCGCGGCGGCGAACCGCACGGAAGAACACGCCGAGGTCGTGCGGGCGATCAACGGGCTCTCGGATGCGGATAAGCCGTTGGCCGGGGAACTCGTCCGCGCGTTCGTGTCGAAATTGCCGGCGGCCGCGCGGGAGAAATTCGCGGGACTCGCGAGCGGCAAAGCCGGGGCGATCTTCGCCGACCTCTTGGTCGATGCCCGGCGGACGGCCGTCGATGCGAAGGCCGACCCCGCTGTCCGCGCCGCCGCCCTCCGCACGCTCGGGCTCGCTCCGTTCGCCGAGGTCAAGGCGGTTCTGAGCGCGTCCCTCGAAGTGAAACAGCCCCAGCCGGTGCAACTCGCCGCGCTCGAAGCGCTCGCGCGATTCGATTCCGCGGACGTGCCCGCCATGGTTTTGGCCGCGTGGCCGTCGATGACCCCGCAGATTCGTTCGACCGCGACCGAGACCCTTCTCGGCCGATCGGCATGGCAGAACGCATTCCTCGACGCGGTCGAGAAAGGCCCGGTGCGCCCCGCCGACCTCGACCCCGCACGGGTGCAGTTGCTGCAGAAATCGTCCCCCGCCGCGGTGGCCACCCGCGTGGCGAAGCTGTTCGGCGGGATCGTATTGTCGAAACGGAAGGACGTTCTCGCGAAGTACCAGAAGGCGACCGAACTGAAGGGCGACACCGCCAAGGGGAAGCTTCTGTTCAAAGAGAATTGCTCCGCTTGCCACCGGCTCGAAGGGGTCGGCGAAGCGTTCGGGCCGGATCTCGCTTCGATCAAGAACCGCGGGACGGAAGCGGTCCTCGCGAACATCCTCGATCCCAATCGCGAGGTTCTCCCGCAGTATTACACCTACCTGCTCTCGACCGATGAGGGGACCGACCTCACCGGGATGATCGCGGCCGAGACGGGGAACACCGTCACCATCCGAAAGGCCGATGGCAAGAGCGAAACCGTGCAGCGGGTGAACATCGCATCGCTCCGCAGCACGGGGTTGTCCGCGATGCCGGAGGGATTGGAAGCGAAGCTCGACCTTGCGGCGATGGCCGATCTGTTGGCGTACCTCGGCTCGATCAAGTGACGACTACTTCCGGCGGTCGTCGATTTTCGCCGCGAAGCCCTCGGCCGTGTTGCCGTCGAGGGTGATGTCTTTGGTCTCTTGGCCCAGTCGAAAGCCGACGCGTTTCCCGGGGCCGCGCGTTTCCTTCAACGCGTTGTTGCGGAACACCAAACCGGCGGTCACGCCCTGCACGTCCACCGCGGCGGCGTCCTCTCCGCCGGTGTCGACGATCGTGTTCCCCTCGACCGTGTTGCGGTCGCCGGTGAACCCCGCGCCCCGCTCCGGCCGGAACAGGATGCCCGCCTGCCCGCTGCGCTTCACCGTGTTGCCGCGGATCAGGTTGTCGGTATCACGATGGCCGACGGAGATACCGGCCGTTTTGATGTCTTCGATGGTGTTCTTCTCCGCGAGTCCGTACTTGACGCCCCAGCAGAAGAAAATCCCGATGTTGCACCCCGCGATGGTGTTCCCGCGCATCGCGGGGCGCTGCGAGCCCGAACCGGGGTGGAGGCCCAGTCCCGTGTGGTCGCGACTTTCGCAGTCTTCGACCGTGACGTCGTGGCAAATTTGCCAACTGATGCCGTCCCCGCGGTAGTCCCGGGCGACGACTTTGCGGATGCCGATATCGGAGCAGTCTTGCAGAAAGATACACCCCGCGTAGTTCCCATCCAGTTCCCCGTTGTTCGCTTTGTTCCCGTCCAACGCCAAATTCTCGATGGCTACGTTCGTGACGAACTCGCCGTTGAAGAGGGGGAACAGCGTCGAAGCCGTCGGATTTCCGTCCGTCCACAGGTTCTCCCGCAATCCCTTGTCTAGCTTGAACCGGTTGCCGGATTGAGCGATCAGCGTCCGTTTGATCACGGTCGCCCCGCCGTGGTGGGGGTTCTTCGCGCGCAGGCAGATGCCGTCGCCCACCCGGAAACCTTTAGCGTCCGCGAGGGTGATTTCTTGATCGTACCAGTCGGAATCGGCGGCGAGTTTCGATGTGGCGGACGCCTCCTTGATCAACACCGTCTCGGGACCGCTGCCGAGGAAGCGCAAGTTCGAAGTCAGGTGGACGGCGTTTCGCAGTCGGAAGATGCCGGGGAGCAAGCGGACCGTCCCCCCGCCCATCCGCGCGACGGTATCGATTGCGGCTTGGATCACCCGCTGGTCGCCGCCGCGCAAGTCGCCTTTGTCATTGCCGACCGTCAGCGTGAACGACTCGTCCCACTTCGGGGAGTGCTTGCCATCGCCCGACGTCGCCCGCGGGTTCGTCACCCGCGGATGGCCGTCGCGTTCGACGGTGTCCGGGGGAAGTTCGGCCGCGCGGGTGTCGCTCACCGAGTGGCCGAGCGCAGCCGATGCGGAGACGGCTCCGAGGAAATGTCTGCGATCGAGGGGAGTGTCAGCCATGGAAACCTCGCGGCGGATGGAGGCTGGAGTTTACTGGTACTCCCGGCCTGACGCCACTTCCCTCCTCGTGAGAATCGACTTCCGAGCTCATCCCGGATTGTCGGCCCTAATGGGGCGCTAGATCACCCTGGCTGAATTGGACTTCCTTCGGCCAGCTGACTTTGTCATCTTCTCGGACGGATGCAAGCCCGGACTAGAGGAGGAGATGTCATGCCAGGGATGGCCGCCAAGGTCGTCATCACCGAACGCCAGCAGGAGATGCTCCAAACGATGGCCTTCGCGCGGGGTTGCCCGCAGGGGCTGGCCCACCGCGCCGAGATCATCCTGCTGGCCTTCGAGGGCTTCACGAACGAAGAGATCGCCCACAAGCTCCGGT
>JANOSQ010000821.1:0-5297 GCA_031415915.1 Fimbriiglobus sp.
CCGATTTCTCGGAGGCGAGGAACACGATGGATCGAATCGGGAACTCGCGTTCGACCAACACGCGGCGGATCATATCGCCGACCGCCCCGGTCGCCCCCACCACCGCCAAATGCACGCCCACGACGAAGCCTCCCCTGCGGAATTGCGAATGGGATTAACTTAGCAGGTGTGGGCGGGTTGGCTCGCCGGCGCGAGGTCGGCGACGTGCGCTCGCATGTGGGCCATGAAACCGCCGGCGGGAATCTCGTCCGCCTCCAAGCCCCACATGCTCAACAGCCTGGCGACGAATCGTTCCGGGCGCATCGGCAATCGCTTGCCGATTTTCTCGTGGAATTCCGCCACCTCGCGGGCGTGTTCGGCCAACGCCCGCGCGTTGGAATCGGGTTCCTCGGTCGGCGTTTCTTCCGCCTCGGTAGCCGCACTCTTTTCGGCGCGGCGTTTCTTGAACATCTCGCTCTCATGGCGCTGTTCTTCTTCGTACTCCAATTGCGCGTCCGAGACTTCCTCGCTGCCTGCGACCCGTGTGCCGTGGCGCATCCGCGTCCGTTCGAGTTCGAGGATCGAGTTCGCCGCCGCCGCGACGATGTCCGCGTCCCGGTGGGTCAATTGTTTCTTCAGCGCGAGCACCGCTAGAAACACGGTGTCGCTCCAGAGCCGGCCCCGTTCGCGGGCCGACTGCGGCAATGCGGGGAGTTCGGCCGGCGGGGAATCGAAGCCGAGCCGGTTCATCGGGCGTGGCGACCATGGTGTGGAACTCCGAGAAGTTGAATTGCGTACATAGGATACAAGAGTATAAGTTCCGAATCTCGGAAGTCAACCGGAAACTCCGGAAAAAGCGAAATGGGGTGGGACCGGCGCCGTATCAAAAGCGCATCACCATAACCGGGAAAGTCGATGAGCCATTCGCACGCGCCCGAGGACCCCATCGAACCCCGCCCGGAGGAAGATCCGCGTCCGATTGCGACGGGGCCGACCGACTACGGCGCCGTTCCCTGGTATCGAAGGAACAACTATTGTTCCGCGATCATCCTCGCCCATCTGTTCATGATGTGCTGCGGTGCGGGCATCCCCGTGGTCAGCCTGCTGGGCTTTTTCACCACCCTCGGCGTCATCGCGATCTGCATCGTGGTGTTGACCGGGCCGGTCTATTACAACAAGCGGCGCAAAGACGGCAGTCTGAAGAGTTGGAGCGGGGCCAACAAAGTGGCCGCAGTCATCCTGCTGATCCTCTTTGTCGGCGGGTATGTCGCCTTGCTCGTCGTCCTGTTCACCGGTGGTCAGTTCGGCTGAGATCGCGGATCACCCGTATCCCGCGATTCGGGTGGACGCCGAACAATTCGCCGTAGCAGTCACCGTCGTGACAGGTCGATGAAGTTCACCACTGCACTGTGCGGCGCTGGTAAGTTCGGGGGCAGAGGACGCGCGGGTGAATGCGGCGCTACAGGAACTGGCGAACGTGCTGCGCGAGGCGCGGTTGCTCTTGACCTTGCCCGGCAACAACTTCGACTGGTCGGCATGGGAGGATGCGGACGCGGCCCTCGTTGAAGTAGACCGGTTGGTTGCCAAGTTGGTGGCCGGGCGGCTTCCATCTCGACTCGCGGTGTCGGTGCTCTTCGCCCCGACCGGCCCGATCCAGGAAGTGAGCCTGAGCAGCGGGTGGGGCGAGGAGTTCCTGACGCTGGCCAGCCGCTGCGATGTTGCGGTGGAGGCAGCTTACAATTCGTCGTTGTGGCGTAGGCTCCTCAACTGGCGTGTCGGTCGAGCATAATCAGACACTACAGCAGCGACTGCCATGAATGAGGAATGAAGTAAACCGCTGTACGGTGCGGCGGTGCGGCTGGGTTCGAGTGCGGTCGGCTCACATCTTCAATTCCTTCCCGCTCCATTTGCGGGCCTTCCTCCCGTAGTCGAAAGACTTGAGTCAATCCGGACAATTTCCCGCGAACCCACGCCTTCCGGCAGGCGCAATCGTCGTCCTCCGTCAAATCGTCGCAACCTCCGCGCGGCTTCTCTGAATCGCTCCCCTTGGCCTACGCGGGTGCGGCCCCGACCTTCGATACAACCCGCAGCGGTTCCCAGTTTCTTCGTTAGCCGGACGCGCTAGCGACGGCGACGAACGGGGTGCCGGAGTTTCTTTGGGTGATCGAGTGTCCGAATAGCCGCCGTCGCTAGCGCGTCCGGCTAACCCGAATCGAGTTCACCCCCATGCGTCGCTTCGCCGTGGCCCTCGTGCTCGGATGTTGGGCCATCGTCGGCTGCCGGTCGACGGTCGTCTCGCAGTCGTCGCCGATCGTGCGCGGGGCGACCCCCCAAGACGAAGCGGATCACCTGCGACTCGCGGCGCAGCATTTGGACCGTGCGGATGAAGCCGGTGCCGTACCGCATTTGCAAGCTCACCTGCGCCAGCAACCCGACGCGATCATGGTGCGGGCCTACTTGGGCGAGTTGCTGTTGAAGACGGGGAACGTCGCGGAATCGAAGCGGCACTTCGAACAATTCACCCGCGAGGCGGCCGGGGTTTCGGCGCCGGCCCGGAAGCATTTGATCCACGTCCACACGCGGCTCATGGAACTGGCGGGTCAATCCGACGACGCCTTCGGGGAGAACCTCCACCGCGGCATCGGCCTCGTGTTGCTCGTGAAGCAGTGGCGCGAAAGCCCCGAGCCGTCGGATGCGGCCCTGAACGAACGGACGTTGGTGCAAGCGGCGCGGTCGTTGAAACTCGCCGACGCCGACAGGCCGGACGATGCCCGCGTTTGGTTCTACTTGGCGGAAGCGTGGGCCGAGTTGGGTCAGCCGAGCTCGGCCCGGTCGGCGATTCAACGGGTTCATCGGTGCCAACCGGAGTGGACGCTGAATGCCGACGAGTTGGAACAACTGCGCCGGCGCTCGCAATCCGAGTCGCTCTCGCCATAGCCGCGAGCAACCCGCCGACTTTCCCATTTCGACACCGCTGCGCATTCATTACAATTCTGCGGTAGGAAACATCTCGGCCGGGAGCAGACCGTGACGCTGGGCGTTCGTTGTCCGCATTGCGAATCGCAGTTCCAACTCAGCCCCGACTTGCTCGGCAAGTCCATGCGCTGCCCCAACCCGGACTGCCGGGAAATCTTCGAGGTGGGCAGCGGCGAGGAAGTCGCCGCCGTCGCCGCGCCGTCTTCCCCGATGTCCGGTTCCGTTGCCGATTTCGTCTCCGTTGTCGAAATCGAGCCGATCCGCCGATCGCCCGCGATCCTCGACGCCGAGATCGTGCCGATGGCCCGGAGCCTGCCGCCGCTGCCGAAGGCGGCACCGATCCCGACCGCGGCGAAATTGCCCGAAGCCGCGGCGTTGCCCGGCCCGCGCGAAGTGGCGTGGGACGCCGGGGCCGACCCCTTCCCGGCCGCCCCGCCGCCGAAGCCGAAACCGAAGCCGGTCGATGACAGCCCTGTGACACCCCGCAAGAAACGCAGGGGCGTGCCCAAGGCGATGCTCGCGCTCGTGAGCATCTTGCTGGTGGGCACGCTCATCACCGTTTTCGCGATGCTCATCATTCGCGAACGGCAGACGGAAGCCAAGTTGGTCGCGGAGGCGGAGCAGCTTTACAAGGATGGCAAGTTCGGCGAAGCCGCGAAATCCTACGAAAAGTTGCTGAAGGAATACCCGGACAGCGAGAACGTCAAGAAGTACGAGTTCTTCGCCCGCCTCAGCGGCACCCAGAATTCCATCGGCGCCGTGGCCGCGCGAGATAACCCCTCGGCGCCGTTGCAAAGCTTCCGCGACTTCCTCGCCGAATACGGGGAATCGCCATTCGCCCAACCCGACAGCGGCTTCGGCACGGACATCGTCCAAGCCGGGCACAAGCTCGCCAACGTATTCAATGACAACGCCGGCGACCACGTGAAGGAATACCGCAAGGATCGCAAGAAGGTGCCCGAACTCGACCTCGCCGAAGCGTCGATCCAACAGGGGCGGGAATTGCTGCCGCAGCTGGAACGCTACAAGGGCGGCGGGGGGTTGTCGTCCGACAAAGCCCGCGAGCAATTCGACACCACCGCGGGGGAAGTCGCCAAGGAGCGCGATCGCTTAGCCGTGCTTGGGCCGTTCCGCAATCTCCCGGAGCAACCGAGCGACGAGCGGATCGAAGCGTTCACCAAAGTCATCAAGAGTGCCGGCCTCGACAAAGACGACGAAGCGAAGTCGATCTTGGCCCTCGCGCAGACCAACCTCCGCGTGCTGGTGAAGTTCGTGCCCGAACGCCGGCCCGCCGTCGCCGCACCGACCGGCCCCGCACTCGGCATCGTCGCCCCGGCCATCGCGGGTAGCCCCGATCCGAAAGCGGGAACCGAGGCCACGAACGACGCCGTCTTCGGCATGGCCCGCGGGGTCTTCTACGCCATCGACGCCCACACCGGGAATGCGCTTTGGGGCCGTAAGCTCCACGCGGACGGGGCCGATCCGAAGACGATGGACTTGCCCCTCCGAGTCATCCTCGCAGACGGGGCCATCGATTGGGTGCTCCTTCCGTCGAACCTCGACGGGCAACCGGCCATCACCGCCCGGCGCACGCGCACCGGCGAAGCGATCTGGCACCAACCGCTCTCGCAGCCCTGTTTCGGACAACCCGCGCTGATCGGCAATCAACTCTTCGTCCCGCTCCAAGATTCCATCGGCACGATCCTGCATTTCGACGTTGTCTCCGGCGAACTGTTCGGTGCCCTCGCGCTGCGCCAGCCAATTGGCGGTGGGATCGCCGTGCTCCCTGGGCTGCGGAACGACCACGGGTTCCTCATCGCCCCCGGCGATGCCCGGCGCGTCTTCGTGCTGGAATGGGGCCGGCTCGACGCCGACAACCGCCGCGAACCGTTGACGTGCGTGCGCAGTTTCGCCACCGATCACCTCAAGGATTCCTTGCTCGTCGAACCGCTGATCACGAGCGGCGGCGAAGTCGGCGCCCCCTCGCGGCTCACGCTCTGCGAAGGCGACAGCCCGCGCGCGATGAAAATCCGCAGCTTCCCTTTGCCCGGAATCGAGGAGCTCAGCAAAACTGTGAGCGAAGGCGATGTCCGCATCGATGCCCTCGCCGAAACGCGCGTGAACGGCTGGTGCTGGTTCGCCCCGATCTCCGACGGCGAACGCGTCAGTATCAGCACCGATGCCGGCGCGTTCGTAGCCTTCGGCGTGAATCAAGCCGGCAACGCCGATCCCGGCCTGTTCACCTTGCCCGGTCAACCCCCGGCGAAGGAGCAGGAGCAAGTTTGCCGCTCGCAGGTCATCGCCCAAGACGAAGAAGGCGTGTGGGTTCTGCTGGGCAACCA
>JANOSQ010000822.1:0-2940 GCA_031415915.1 Fimbriiglobus sp.
GCGTATTGCCACATAGTCGGAATCATACTCGCCGCCTTGCATTGGATGCACTGCGAATCCCGCTATCCGGAAATCTTTCCACAGATTCTCAAGACCCTCGTCCGCGACGACTGGATTGTAGGCAGCGATGAGCGCAAGAAATTGCGCGATGAGGCGCGCATCAAACTCGGCGCTTATGAGCCCACCGCCATCCCCATGTACATACGCCATCTCCGCGAACAGCCCGATTCCACCCGTTTTGCGGCAATATTGCAAATCGTCGAAAGAATCGGTAGTCATCATAAAGCCTTTCTACCCTTCGCAATCGCGAGGTTGCCCAATTCGAAGTATCAATTTGACGAATTGCGATTCATCACCAAATACGGCGGTCCGATGGAGGCGAATGCGGTCGCCAAATTCCTGCTGCTCCCTGATTTCCGGGATGAGGATCCCCGATTGGTTCTCAAATGCCTCCAGAAAATCGGCGGAAAGACGGAAACGGTACTCCTCACTCAATACATCGTCGATCAAATCGCCAGCGATCCCAAGCAGCGCTGGGTCGAAGACGCGGAAGATTGCCGATCCGCCATTCAACTCCGCCTCGAAGCGCAGGACAAAGCTCTTGTCGTGACACCGTACCGCCATATTCCAGAGCTATGGCGGAATCGCCGAAGCCCGTTGGACGACAAGTAATTCGATTCCTTTTCATGCGGTAGCGTGCCACTCCCGACAGTCTTCAATCGCCTGTTCTGGTTCGCCAGCCATAAAATCGGCTTCTGGGTGTTCCACCTGGGATGGAGCTACCGCTGCGCCGGTCGCCGGCATCTGCCCGATGTTGGCCCGGCGCTGCTGGTGTCGAACCACCAATCGTTCATCGACCCGTTCCTCGTCGGGTTAAGCGCCCGCCGGCCGTTGAAGTTCCTCGCCCGGCACAACCTCTTCCACAAGCGCATCCTCGGTTGGTTCTTGAACGAGTACGGGGCCTTCCCCATCGACCGCGACCTCGGCAAAGACGGATTGCTGGCCGTGTTCGAGAAACTGGCCCGCGGGGAGGTCGTCACGGTCTTCGCGGAGGGGGAGCGGACGCGCGCCGGGGAATTGCAACCGTTCAAACCGGGGATCGCCCTGCTGGTGAAGCGGGCCGACGCGCCGATCGTGCCGTGCGGCATCGTCGGGGCTTACGAATGTTGGCCGCGGCGGGCGAAGTGGCCCCGGTTCGCCCCGCTGTTCCTACCCCGGTCGGCGGGCAGCATCGCGGTCGCCTTCGGGGAACCGGTGCCGGCCGGGTATTACCGGACGTGGACTCGCGAGGCGATCTTGGCGGATTTGCAACAGCGGGTGGCCGCGGCCGTGGCCGAGGCGCGGAAGTGGCAACGGTCTCGATGACCGCACATTGGATGTGGCGGCGGGTGGATTCGGTCCGCGCCGCGTGTCACTCTACTTTTCCTGCCCGACCGCGTGGCTCCCGGCTTGCCACCACCGGGTTCTCGCCTCGCGGGACTCGCGGGCCATTTTTCTGCGGCCGGGGACACAATCCTCATTCCCACGCCTCAATGCTCGACACGACTTCCACTTTTTCGGGTCGCGCATCACTCCCGTGTCGCAAGAATCGCCGCAATTCGACCGACAACCTTGGCACACCCGGATTCAACTCCCCCACCAAGGGTCACCAATGTTCCCCCCATATCCGAAGGCCCGTACCGGCTTCACCCTCATCGAATTGCTCGTAGTAATCGCCATCGTCGGCATCTTGGTCGGGCTGATGCTACCCGCCGTCCAAAAGGTGCGCGAGTCTGCGGTGCGGCTGAAGTGCGACAACAACCTGAAGCAGATCGGCTTGGCGTGGCATAACCACCACGAGGCGCACGGGTGCAGCCCGAGCGGTGGGGGAAGTTGGAATCCGTCTTCGACCGGCAACCTCGGTTGGGCTTGGCGGCTCCTCCCGTACATCGAGCAAGAGAACGTCTTCCGGATGCCCTGGCGCCAAGCGAGCATGGTCAAAGTGGACGCGTACTTGTGCCCGACCCGCCGCACCGAGCAGGTGTCCCGTTTGGCCAAGACCGATTACGCGGCCTTCGATGGCCCGTTGATCGCGCCGGGATTGTGGGTCAGCGGTGGATTGGTGCCGGCTCGTAAACCCGCCCGCGCTCAATTCACCGACGCGCTGGCGGGCTTGAGCAACACCCCCATGGTGGGCGAAAAAATGCTCTGGTGGAGCCGCACTCGACACGACGATTGCAACGACGACCAAGGGTATACCGACGGTTGGGACAACGATACCATCATCGACCCGGCGCGGCCGGGCCAACGGGACACAAAACAATCGACGTGCAACTGGAACGCCGGCGCGTCCCACCCGACCAGCTTCGGACTCGTTTTCGGCGACGGCTCCGTGCGCCACTCCCGCTTCGGAATCTCCCCCGATCAAGCCGCGCTGCTGAACGATTGACCTCGGTTCGGTATCCTGATCCCATGGGTTCGCTGGCGGGCAAACGGATATTGGTGACGGGTGGCGCGGGCTTCCTCGGCCGCAATGTTTGCGCGGCCCTCCGACTCCGCAAACCCGCCGAAATCCTCGCGCCCCGCAAAGCCGACTACGACCTCACCGAACAAGTCCGCGTCCGCCGACTCCTCGACGACACCCGCCCCGATATCGTCGTCCACCTCGCCGCGGTCGTCGGCGGCATCGGCGCCAACCGAGCCAACCCCGGTCGCTTCTTCTACGAGAACGCCGTGATGGGCATCCTACTCCTGGAGGAAGCCCGCCGCCGTGGAGTCGCCAAGTTCGTCAACGTCGGCACCATCTGCTCCTATCCGAAGTTCACACCGGTTCCATTCCGCGAGGACGACCTCTGGAACGGTTACCCGGAGGAGACCAACGCCCCCTACGGAATCGCCAAGAAAGCCGTCCTGGTTCAGGGGCAGGCGTACCGCCAGCAATACGGGTTCAACGCCATCACG
>JANOSQ010000823.1:0-4034 GCA_031415915.1 Fimbriiglobus sp.
CGCCGAACTTGCCAGCTTAGAAAAGTACGCCGTTCGACTGGCGCTGCTCGGCCAAGAACCGTATCCGACGCGGCTCGCCACCATCGACGACGCCCCGCAGTTGCTCTACTACCGGGGCACCTTCGCCGAGTCGGATGCGCAGTCCGTCGGGTAGGGGGCGTGGCCGAGCAGCGCCAGTTGAACGGCGTGCTTTTCCAAGCTGGCGAGTTCACCGGAGGCATCCACCTTATGGAACGAAGCGGCGAACTGCGCCGCGAGTAGCGATCCGATTTTGGGCACGGCTTCGAGTTGGGCGGCGCTCGCTTTCAGGGCCGCGGATGCGGAACCGAAGTGTTGCAGCAGCGCGGCGGTGAGTTTGGGACCGAGGCCGGGGACGAGGGCGAGTTCGAGGTGCGGCTTCCACTCGGGAGGGGGCATGTTACTTCTTGGGTTTGGGTACACGCTTCATCACCATGATGAATTTGCCGTGCGCCGACGAGAAATCCTTGGGCCGATCGGCATCCATAACGTATGCGACATGCAATTCCTCGCCGACGAACTTGTAAATGCCGCGCCACCTGTTGCGTGGTTCGCAATCGAAATCGATTTCTGTCTGCGATGCTTCCGGCT
Source organism: Fimbriiglobus sp. (assembly GCA_031415915.1). Classification (GTDB taxonomy): domain Bacteria; phylum Planctomycetota; class Planctomycetia; order Gemmatales; family Gemmataceae; genus JALHQU01. The sequence goes on from JANOSQ010000823.1 coordinate 610, forward strand.
TCGCTCTCAATACGAAATCGAACGGGGAGCCTTTGTTGTCAACGGTGTTCAAGCCGCCGACGTAAAGCTTATTTTTGTCGAAGAACCAGCGTGCACCGGTATTTTGGGGGCCGCCATTGTCGTAGCCGACGAACGACCACACGCCTTGGATGCGTTCGGCATCGGTAGCTTTCTTTAACTCCTTCGGCACCGGCGCGGCGCCTGCGTACGCGGTCGCCATCGCCAACATTGCCAGCGCGCGCAGGGTCATTTCTTCACCTCGGGGAGTCGCTTCAAGATGTGGAGATGGTTCTTGCCGTTCGCCGTCGAAAACTCCGTCGGTCGCTCGTGGTTGTGATACGCGACATGGAGTTCGTCGCCGACGAATTTGCAGATGCCGATGTGGGAGATGCGACCGTCGCGCGAAAGGTCGAACTCTCGGACCGAGCTGTTCAGCCGCAGCGCCAAACCGTACTCGATCCCTTTGGTGTCGGCGGTACCCCCCGCGAACATCTTCTCGCCCTCGAATGTCCATCGGTACCCTTTGGCGCCCGACTCCCCGACCGTCACCAGCCAGACCCCCTGCAATCTCTCGGCATCGGTATCCCGTTTCAATTCCTTCGGCACCGGCGCGGCGAATGCCGAACCGCCGATCAATAGGATCAAAGCCAGCGTGCGCACGGTCATTTCCCCGCTTCCGGTACGCGTTTCATGAGATGCACATGGTTACCGGGCACCTCGTCGAAATTCTTCGGCCGGTTCGGACCCGGGTTGTAGGCGACTTGGAGGTCGTCGCCCACGAAGCGGTAGATGCCGACGAATGTCCCCGCGCCGCTGAGGTCGAATTCTCCGGGAGATGCTGCGGTCCGTAGCACGAAGCCGTAGGGATTCCCCGCCGCGTCGGGCGTGGGGATGCTCCCGGCGGACATCTTGGTGCCGTGGATTTTCCAGTGACCGCCGGCGCCGGTCTCGTCCTTCCACAATCCTTGGATCCGCTCGGCGTCGGTCGATATTCGGAGTTCCTTCGGCACCGGCGCGGCGAAGCCGGAGGTTGCGCAAATTCCGACCGCGAGTAGGCTGCGCAGGTTCATTTCTTCCCCTCCGGGAGCCGCCTCAAAATGTGGTGGTGTCCACCGCTGCCCGTTTCGAACGACTTCGCGCGATCCGCACCGCTGCGGTAGGCGACGTGGAGTTCCTCGCCGGCGAATTTGTAGATGCCCAGGAACGCCATGCTGCCCGCCGTGGCGAGATCGAACTCGGCCTGTTCGCTCCCCGGCCGCAGTGTGATCGCGTATTCGTAACCTTTCTGATCGGTCGTGTTCGACCCGCCCGCGAAGAGCTTTTCGCCGGTGAAATACCAACGCCCCATCGGGCTTCCGTCGGGATTGTGCGACATCCACACCCCCTGCATTCGCTGTGAGTCCGGGCGGTGCTTGAGTTCTTTCGGCACGGGCGCGGCGATGCTCGGGGCTGCGCAGATGACGAACACGAGAAGGCAGCGCAGAGTCATTTCTTGCCCTCGGGGACGCGGCGGAGCACGCTGTAGAACTGGTTCCCTTTCGACGACAGTTCGGTGGGCCGTTCGCCGCCGACGGCGTAGGCGATGCGGATTTCGGCGCCGTCGAAGTCGTAGATGCCGGGGTAGCCGCCGATGTCGATGGTCTTGGGCTTCGCTTTCGGGTCGATCTTGATGACCCACTCGGAAGTGCCCCCGGTTTCGCCCGGCAGCGGTTTCGAGGTCATCTTCAAATCTTCGGCGAACGTCCATCGTCCTTTGCTGTAGGGTTTGCCGCCGCTTTCCGAGACGACGGTTTCCCAAGTGCCGACGAACCGCTCGGCATCGGTTTGGCGGGACACTTCCTTCGGCACCGGCGCCGCCAACACCGGGCACGCGGCGAAGACTATCAGGGCGAAGCAGCGCATGGTCATTTCACCCGTTTGAGTTCGTAGTAGAAATCGCCCGCGCCGGGCTTCACTTCTTTGGGCAGTGCCTTGTTGGCGTCGCAGAAAGTTGCGGTGAAGACGACGGCCAATGTATCTCCGTCGAGTCTATAGCTAGCGATGTACGGCCCGTCACCACCGCGTTCGCCTCTCGGTATCCACGTGAATGTCGGCGGATTCGTTGTCTGGTCAACAGCGAATGAATAGTCGTACGATCTCTGCCGGGCGTTCACCCGGATTCCGGCGCTACCGTCTTTCACAAAGTCAAATCGCTTGGCGCTCGCTTGGTCCGTGTAAATTTCCTCATTGAAACGGGTCGCCCACCACGTCCCGACGAAGCGCTCGGCGTCGGTTTGCTTTCGCACTTCTTTGGGCACGGGAGCGGCGGTCGCCACTGCGGCGATGCACATCAGTGCGAGGATCGTTTTCATTTGGCCCCCGGCACGCGGACGAGTTCGTGGTAATACGTATTATTCTCGGACGTGAACCCGTCCGGCTTCGCATTCTGCTTGCAGACGAGCGTGAGTCTGTCGCCGTCGATTTTGTACAGTCCCGAGTAGGCGATGTTCATGTTCCCGCTCATGACGATTTGAAATTCTTTGGGCGACGCCGTCGGATCGAGCGTCAGTTTCCACAGGTAATCGGCGCCGTCCTTGGTCGGCTTCCAATTGACCGTGTCGCGGGTGAAGATGAGGTAGTCCTTGATGTACTCCCGCCCGTTGAACTCGGAGCGCACGGTTTGCCATTCCCCGACGAGGCGGGCCGCATCGTCTCGCTTGAGCTCCTTCGGCACCGGCGCCGCGGCGGCGGATGCACATACGAGCCAAGCCGCGATGAGCGTGCGCATGGTCACTTCGCCCTCCGGAATTCGAAGCAGTACATCCCTTCGGTCGGCCGGCAGACCGTGGGCCGCTCGCCCGCTTTGATGGTCAGCAGCACCTTGAATCGGTCGCCGTCCAACTCGTAGACGCCGTGGAAGATGTTCCCTTCCTCGGTATTCCACTCGAACGCTTTCACGCCGGCCCGCGGATCGAGCTTGAAGGTGGCTTTGCCGATGCCCTCATTCGGCCGATCCCGGAGCGCCGCGCCGTCGGAGCCGAGCGTCCACTTCGTGCCGACGGCCGATTCGAAATCTTCGAGGCCGTACTTCGCGGTCGTCAGCTTCCAGACCCCCGCGATTCGATTGGCGTCGCCGGCGCGCAATTCCTTCGGCACCGGCGCCGCGGAAGCGGGCAGGCTCGCAAACAGCAGCAATCCGAGGGCACCGCGCATGTCCCGTTCCCCGAATCCGTTCACTTGGCCGCGGCGGAGCGTTTGAAACTGTACACCGAGATGCCGGGGCCGGCCTTGAATTCCCGGTTGCGGCCCTTCTCGCCGCCGGTACCACCGAGGTACACCGTCAGCGTATCGCCGTCGAGTTCGTACACGCCATACCAGTTGCCCCACGGGCAAATCCAATCGATGGTCTTGGGCTTCGCGTCCGGGTCGAGTCGGAATTTGACGCC
>JANOSQ010000824.1:0-2663 GCA_031415915.1 Fimbriiglobus sp.
CCCGAACGAAACAGCCCGCGCCCATGCCCCCACCGTTCGGTTCCACAGCAAAGGCTCCACGGGGGCCTTGACTCGCAGCATCTTATATCGTAATATTCCTTTAGAGGAATATTTGATATGAAGAATGACATGAGCGACGAGATGGTGGGCCGGGTGGTCGAGCGGCTGCGGGCGCTCGCCGACGAGACCCGGGTCCGGCTCCTCCTCCGGCTCAAGCGGGGCGAGTGCAACGTGACCGCGCTCGCCGCCGACCTCGGGGTCGCCCAGGCGTCGGTATCCAAGCACCTGAACGTCCTCCGCCAGGTCGGCATCGTCGCCGTCCGGCGGGAGGGAACCCAGGGCTGTCCCTGTTGCAGGAATCGGCGGTCCGACCCGAGGAATGGTTCGCCCTCGAAGTGATCGCATCCGAGACCAGAGTGGTGATCAAGGTCAACGGGAAGATCACCACGGACTACGACACGGCGGTTTCCTCGCAGCGGTATCGCCGTGGGCACTTGGTCCTGCAGGCGATCGCCGATCCCGGCACGAAGCGACCGACGGTCGTCCACTTCCGCAAACTCGAAATCAAAGAAGCATCCGCCCCGAAGCCATCGGAACAAGCGGCGGCAGAACAGCAGACGAAACTCGCGGGGGTATGGGTGCCCAGTGCGGTCCATGTGGACGCGAAGCCTTTATCGGCCGATCAGTCGGCGGGGCTGGAAATCCATTTCGAGGACGCCACATTCGAACTGCGGCGCCGGGACGACGGGGGCCAACGCCGACGCGGAAAAGTCCAGATCGACGTAGACAAGAAGCAACTCGTACTGCTCTTCGAGGGGAACACGCAGCCCGTCCGATGCACGTACCGCCTCGACGCCGGGCAGCTTTCCCTGAACTTTGCCGGCTGGTTCGACCCAAACACCGGCGACGCGGCGGCCTTTTACCCCGATGACGCGAGCACCGGGCGGAACAACCTGAGGGCGATCGGCCTCGCGATCCACAACTTCGCTGCCGCCCACGACGATACGTTTCCCCCGGCGGCGATCATCCGAGCGAAGGACCGTACCCCGCTCCTATCGTGGCGTGTCGCTCTGCTGCCCCACTTGGGACACGAAGCCCTCTACCGCCAATTCAAGTTGGACGAGCCGTGGAACAGCGAACATAACAAGGCACTGATCGAAAAAATGCCTACGGCGTTCGCCGTACCCGGAGTGAAGGCGAAATCGCCGGGCCTTACCCACTACCGGGCGTTCGTCGGTCCAGGCACCGCGTTCGACCCCCGGCCCGAAGGCGTCCGATTCGCCGACTTCGCGGGTCGGCTCCCGGAAACGCTTTTGGTCGTCGAGGCCGCCGAGCCGACGGTATGGACCAAGCCGGACGCTCTGACCTTCGGCCCGGATACTCCGCTGCCCAAACTGGGCGTCGATCGATCCGCCGCACACGTTCTCCTCGGCAATGGAAGCGTGGCACCACTCCCGCCGGCGATGACGGAGAAAGCGATGCGTTCCGCGATCTCACGGACGGGCCGCGACGATCGGGCCCCGAATCCCTTTTCGCCGTTACCGTGGCGGAGTCCGCCTTTGAACCTGATACTCGAGAAGCATCCGTCCCAAAAATGAACCGGCATCCTCACGCCCAACCCAGTAGCTTCCATTCGCCAAGCGAGGACACTTCACTGGGCAATTCGCGGGTCAGGAAACTGGCGATGGCCGGCGACGCTGATCGGGGGTCAGTTCGGACGGGGGCGGGTCGGGACGCGGATGCGATCGCATGGGACGACTCCGGAAGGAGTGCCCACAGCGACGGGGTGGCGGGCCGGCTGTCGGACGGGATGAACGAGAAAAGCCTCTATTTTGGTAATTGCCGGTCGCGGGAGAAATGACGCAAGGAAGTGGGATTTGCCCGGAAAGACCGTCGGGATCTTCGAATATACTAGCTGCATGTCTGAGTTCACCGAGATGCGAGACGCTGCGGCATCTGGGGAACCGGTTGAGGCCGCGGCCATCTTGCCTCTCGTCTACGACGAGTTGAGAAAGCTCGCCTCCGCGAAGATGGCCGCCGAGAACCCCGGCCACACGCTCGACGCCACCGCCCTCGTTCACGAAGCCTACGTGCGGCTGACCCGCCGGCAATCGTTCGCATCCGAGAGCCATTTCCTGCGGGCGGCCGCCGAGTCGATGCGTCGGATCTTGGTGGACCATGCCCGGAGCCGCAACGCCGCCAAGCGGGGGAGCGGTCGGAGGGTCGATTTAGACCCCGGAGATCTCGCCGCCCGGATCCCCGACGGGCGCCTCGAGGAAATCGACGAAGCCTTGTCGCGACTGGCGGCGGAAAAACCCCAAGTGGCGGAACTGGTCCAACTCCATTTCTTCGGGGGTCAGACCCTGTCGGACGCCGCGGGAATTCTCGGCATATCTCCCCGCACGGCCGATAGTTGGTGGGCCTACGCGCGGGCTTGGCTGGCCATCGACCTCGACAAATCGTGAATTCTTTTTCGAGCCACTGCGCCTTTCCCGATCCGAATCCGCTTTATGATCGACGGAACCCGACTCGGGAGCGAACCGATGAACGAACTCGACTTGTTTGTGGCGGCGTTGGCGATCGCCGAACCGGCGGAACGCTCCGCTTATTTGGATCGCGAATGCGCCGCCGATCCGGTCCTGCGGGATCGACTGGGCCGACTG
>JANOSQ010000825.1:0-3825 GCA_031415915.1 Fimbriiglobus sp.
TTCACAATGTCTGCTCCCATCGCGCGAGCAAGGTCGAATGGCGTACGCAGGGCGCGAGCGCGAGCTTCACCTGTCCCTATCACGCTTGGACGTACGATCTCGAGGGCCGGCTGCGCAGCGTTCCGGCGGAAGCGAATTTCATCGACAAAAACGTTTGGGACAAACTCGAACGCCTCGGCATCCCGCCGAGCGAGTTGGCCGACGATGCCACCTTCCTGCGGCGCGTTTTCCTCGATGTCATCGGCACGCTGCCGACATCCGCGGAAGCGGGTGCGTTCCTCGTCGATGCGGCGCCCGACAAACGCGCCAAGCTCATCGACAAGTTGCTGGAGCGCCCCGAGTACGCCGACTTCTGGGCGATGAAGTGGGCCGACATTTTGAAGGTCGACAAGGATGCCGTGACCCCGCAAGGGGCGGTCGCCATGACGCGCTGGATCCGCCGGCAGTTCGCCGAGAACCGGCCGTACGATCAGTTCGCCCGCGCCGTCGTCACCGCCAAGGGGAGCCTCGGCGCCGACGGCCCCTCCGCGATCTTCAAAGCCTTGGGCACACCGGAAGTCGCCGCGCGCGGGATCAGCCAAGTCTTCCTCGGCGTCCGCATCGAATGCGCCGAGTGCCACCACCATCCCTCGGAAAAATGGGGACAGGATGATTACTGGGCGCTCGCCGGGATGTTCTCCGGCGTGGCGCTGAAACCGCTGCCCGGCGGCGCCGAAGCGGTCGTATGGAAGGCCGGTGCCGACCTCGGCCCGAAGGTGAGCAAGTCGAAGATGGCGACCGTGCCCGCGAAATCGCTCGGTGCCCCGGCGACGCCGTTCACACCATCCGACGACCGCCGCAAAGTGCTGGCCGATTGGATGACGACAATTGACAATCCGTACTTCGCCACGGTCATCGTGAATCGGCTTTGGGCACACTACCTCGGCCGCGGGCTGGTCGAACCGATCGACGACATCCGCGCGACCAATCCCGCTTCCAACGAACCGCTGCTCGCGGCGCTGACCGTTCACCTGCGCGAAAAGAAGTACGACCTCAGAGCGTTCACGAAGACGCTGCTGCTATCTCGTGCTTACCAACTCAGCAGCAAGTCGGTCGAAGGCAATGCCCCCGACGAACAGAACTTCTCGCATGCCGCGGTCAAGCCGATGCCGGCGGAAGTTCTGCTCGACGCGGTCTCGCAAGTCACCGGTGCCCCGGAGAAGTTCAACGGCTGGCCCGAGGGCTTCCGCGCGATTCAAGTTTGGGACAACCGAATGCCGTCGTACTTCTTCCGCATCTTCGGCCGACCGGTGCGCTTCAGCGTCTGCGAGTGCGAGCGCGGCACCGACCCGAGCATCACGCAAGCTTTGCACCTGATGAACTCGCCGGAGATCGCCGCGAAGATCAAAGCCAAGGCCGGCACCGCCCGCAAACTCGCCGACTCGGATAAGAAGCCCGAAGCGATCATCGACGAATTGTTCTTGGGAGCATTGAGTCGCAAGCCGACCGACGCCGAACGGACGAAACTGTTGGAAGCCTTCACCGATGACCGCCGCGCCGCCGTCGAAGACGTGCTGTGGGCCGTGCTGAACAGCAAGGAATTCTTGTACAATCGCTGAAGAATGTAACTCATTTAAACACTCGTTTTTACCAGGAATTGGGCTGACAATGGCTAAGCGAAATACCAAAGAAGAAGAGAACGCTGAAAAAGGGAAAGTCTATGACGTGCAGTGCGTCAAATGCACTGGGGAGACCGAGCATCACGTTTTATTATCGTTTGACGTCTCTGGTTCTGAAACAGTGGGTCAAGAACTTGAGGATCATTATGGATATACACTCTCGTGGAACACGAGCTATCAAATCATTCGTTGTGGTGGTTGCAAGTCAATTTCATATCGAAACGATGCCTGGTTTTCTGAAGATGAGGGGGGATCGACTGAATCGCTGTATCCTGTGCGTTCGCAAGGCAAGTTGGTTGCTAAAGATTATCACAATGCCCCAACCACACTACGACGAATCTATAGAGAAACTATCGACGCATTTAATGGCGAGTGCTTGACGCTGTGTGCTGGCGGCCTGCGAGCAATTGTTGAAGGCATTTGCGCCGACAAGAAAATCAAGAAAGGTCCAATTCAATTTGAGAAAGATGGACAAACAATTACTCAACAGAGCAAATCTCTAGATGGAAAAATTAGTGGCCTCCGTGAACAAGGTTACTTGACGAAAGCAAAGGCGGAAAGCCTCCATGCGCATCGCTATTTGGGCAACGAAGCCCTGCATGATCTCGAAATGCCTTCTGTTGATGAACTGCGGCTTGCAATTGAAATCATCGAACACGTCCTAGAAGAGCTCTATACGATCCAAGATAAAATAGACGAAATTTCGTGGAGACGATCGAAACGCAAGACAGGCAAAGATCCCACCCTTGCACAGAAGCTCAAAGGGAAAGTTCCCAATAACAAATAATGTGTCTCGTTTCGTTGTCACCACAGTCAACTGGCGGGAATTTTTATGGCATCGTTGCTTCCGTCCCGTCGCCAAGCTCTCCGTATCGGCACCGCCGGCCTCCTCGGTGGCCTCACCCTGCCGCGCCTTCTCCAATTCCAAGCGCAGGCGGCGGGGGAAATCAAACCCAAGGCGAAGGCGTGCATCTTCCTGTTCCTCGAAGGGGGGCCGAGCACCATCGACATGTGGGACATGAAGCCCGAAGCCGCGGCCGAAGTGCGCGGGCCGTACAAACAGATCGCAACCAAGGTCCCCGGTACGTTCATCTGCGAACACCTGCCGAACTGCGCGAAGGTCGCCGACAAGTACACGATCTTGCGCAACCACAGCCACAACGACAACGGCCACACCACCGGCTACCACTACGTGTTGACCGGCGTGAAGGCCGACTTCGCCGACGGCACCAACAGCCGCAAGCCGAACAACGTGCTCTATCCGTCGATCGGCTCGGTCGTGTCGCGCGAACTCGGCACCAACGGTACGCTGCCGCCGTACATCAATTTGCCGCACCCGCTGACCTCCGGCGGTCCGGGGTTTTACGGCGCCGAGTATGCCCCGTTCGTGATCGAAGGCGATCCCGTATCTCCCGATTTCGAAGTCCGCGACCTCATGCCCGTGGAAGGGATCGACGCCAAGCGGCAGGATCGCCGGCAACGCCTGCTGAGCGGGATGGACAAACCGACCTCGGGCAAAGCCGGCACGATGGCGACCTACTACGAGAAGGCCCACGACCTCATGACCTCCCCAGCGGCGCGGAAGGCCTTCGACATCAAGAGCGAACCGGCCAAAGTCCGCGACGCCTACGGCCATACGACCCTCGGCCAGTGCGCGCTGCTCTGCAGGCGGCTGGTCGAAGCCGGCACCCGGTTCGTCGGCGTCGATCACAGCGGCTGGGACACGCACTTCACCTGCTTCCCGAGCTTGGAGAAGGATCTGATCCCGAGCGTCGACAAAGCCTTCAGCGCACTCGTGAGCGATCTCGCCGACCGCGGGATGCTCGACAGCACGCTCGTGGTGATGATGGGCGAGATGGGCCGGACGCCGAAGGTGAATGCGCAAGCGGGCCGCGATCACTGGTCGATGTCGCAGAGCGTGCTCTTCGCCGGCGGCGGCATCAAACCGGGCATCGTCATCGGCGCGACGACCAAAGACGCCACGGCCCCGACCGCCGACCCGATCGGTGTGGAAGACATCCTGCGGACGATCTTCCACCAGATGGGGATCGACAGCGCGAAGACGTACAACACGCCGCTCGGCCGGCCGGTGCCGATCGTGAACGGCGGCAAAGTGATTAAGGATCTGGTCGGATAAGAGGGTTCACCACAGAGTCACAGAGAACAC
>JANOSQ010000826.1:0-6339 GCA_031415915.1 Fimbriiglobus sp.
CGGCGAACTCAAAGGCGATCTGCTCAAGGCCATCGAAGAGTCGTTCAAGACGGTCGAGGACTTCAAAAAGGCGTTCGCCGCCGCGGCGACAACGCGCTTCGGCAGCGGTTGGGCCTGGCTCGTGAAGGGCAAAGAGAAGCCGCTCGCGGTCGTCAGCTCGGCGAACCAAGACAGCCCGCTGATGACCGGCGTCTCGCCGATCCTCGGTTTGGACGTCTGGGAGCACGCCTACTACCTCAAGTACCGCAACCTCCGGCCGAAGTACATCGAAGAGTGGTGGAAGGTCGTCAACTGGGACGCCGTCGCCGCCAACTTCGCGAAGAAGTAAACCGATCGGATTTTTCACCGCCGAGGAAGAAGAGAACGCGGAGGAGAGGCAGTGATCGGGAGGCATCTATTTTCCGATTCTCTGCGTCCTCTTCCTCCTCTGCGGTGCAAACTTCTTGATCCGAATGTCGCTCCAGAATTGCCGGGTCGTGTTGGTGCGACCGCACTATGCCGGCAACCTCGGCTCCGTCGCGCGGGCCATGGCCAACTTCGGCCTGCGCGACCTGGTCCTCGTCAATCCCATCGCCAACAAGCAAAGCATGGACGCGGTGATGATGGCCACCCACGGGTTGGACATCCTCGAATCCGCCCGCATTGTCGGCACCCTCGCGGAAGCCCTCGCCGATTGCTCCTTCGTCCTCAGCACGTCCGGGATCAACGGCGGCCTCAAACGCAGGGGTTACTGGGGAACGCCCGAAGAAAAACTCCCGGCGCTAGTCGAAGTCTTGCCCGTCGCGCCGGGGGCCATCGTCTTCGGTCCCGAACCCCACGGATTGACGGTCGATGAAATCACCTTGTGCCACGGCATGATGTTCATCCCGACGCACTCGGGCTGCGAGTCGCTCAACTTGGCGCAAGCCGTCGTCGTCCTGCTCTACGAACTCCGCAAGCTCTGGATCGCGCGCGGTGACACCGGCGTGTCAGCGGAAGTGCCCGCGACCTTCGAGAGCCAAGAGCGGATGTTCCAGCACCTCGCCGAAGCCCTGACCGCGCAACGGTTCATCTGGGATTTTCGCGGCGAGGGAATCTTCCACGTCCTGCGGACCGTCATCGCCCGCGGTCGGCCGACGCAGAAAGAAGCGAAGGTCTTCCACGGCCTCGCCACGCAGTTGCTCTACATTGCGAACCGGTACGGAGTGCCCCACCCGCGGGACGTGCCCAAGACCGAAGCCGCCAACGACTAACGACCATTCCGTCACTTTCGCTTGACTCAGCGGAATCGGAGCGCATACTATACCCAGTTACAGTATTTCGAGACTCGCCTTGTCGCCCGTGTCGAACGGTAGCAACAGACGAACGGTCTCCTATAACTCCCTTGACGCTCCCCGGCCTCCCCGAGACTCGACGCATGAAAGTCCACGAATATCAGGCCAAGGAACTGCTCGCCGCGTACGGCGCCCCGATCCCGAAGCACATCGTTTGCAAAACCCCGGACGAAGTCGCGGCGGCATTCGACAAGTTGAGCAACGGCGGCGGGGCGATGGTGAAGGCCCAAGTTCACGCCGGGGGCCGCGGGGCGGGCCAATTGAAAGGCTACGCGGACAAACTCGGCGGCGTGAAGTTCGTGAGCAACCGCGATAAAGCCAAGGCGATCGCAACTGCGATGTTCCAGTACCCGCTCGTGACTCTTCAGACGGGGCCGGAAGGCCAGAAGATCAGCACGCTGATCGTGCAAGCCGATGCGGAGCCGGACAAAGAGTTCTACGTCAGCATGGTGCTCGACCGGGCGACGGGCCTGCCGATCCTGATGGCGTCCGCCGCGGGCGGGATGGACATCGAGAAGGTCGCCCACGACACGCCGGAGAAGATCCTGCGCGTGCAGGTGTCGCCGGAGTTGGGACTGCTGCCGTTCCAAGCGCAGAAGATGGCCTTCGACCTCGGCTTCACGAACGAGCAAATCGCGGCCGTCGTCAAGATCATGATGGCGATCAGCAAGCTCTACTTCGAGAAGGACGCGAGCATCGTCGAGATCAACCCGCTGGCGATCACGAAGAAGGGCGAAGTGATCGTCCTCGATGCGAAGGTCGACTTCGACGACAACGCGAGCTTCCGCCACAAGGACTTGGCTCCACTGCGGGACGAAGGCGAAGAGAACCCGACCGAAATCCGCGCGGGCAAAGCGAACCTCAACTACATCCAACTCGACGGCACCATCGGCTGCTTGGTCAACGGGGCCGGGTTGGCGATGGCGACGATGGACATCGTCAAACACCACGGCGGCGAGCCGGCGAACTTCCTCGACGTCGGCGGCGGCGTCACGGCGGAGAACGCGGTCGAAGCATTCCGGATCATCCTGAGCGACGCCAAGGTGAAGGCGATTCTGGTCAACGTCTTCGGCGGCATCGCCAGTTGCGCCCGCATCGCGGACGCCTTGGTGAAGGCCGGCCGCGAGGTCGGGTTCAAAATCCCGGTCGTCGTGCGGCTGGAAGGGAACGAGGTCGAGAAAGCCCGCGAGATCCTGAACGGGGTCAAGGCGGAGCTGCCCGCGATCCGCGTCGCGGCCGGGTTGACGGAAGCGGCGAAACTGGTCGTGGAACTGGCGAAGTGAGGAGTTCGCAATGGTCGCAAGAACCGTGATCACCGTGGATGCTGTGTTCGAGGGTGGCCTACTGCGCCCGCTCGAAACACTGCCGTTCGGGCCGAACAAGCGAGTGACGCTCCGGATCGACGTGCCCGAAATCGACCCGATTTGGCCCGCGAATACGGCTGAAATCTACGCGGAACTGGAATCGGACGATCGGGCGACTGCCGAGCGAATGCTGGCTGGTATCCGCGAGACTTGGCCCGGCGGGGTAGCGGAATGACTCCGTTGCGCGGCGAAGTCTATTGGCTCGATTTCGATCCCGCGATCGGAGCGGAAATGCGTGCGATGCACCCTTGCGTGATCGTCTCGAACAACGTTGGCAACAGAGTCGGTTCTTTGGTAATCGTCGTGGCTGTCACGAGCAATCTGCGAGCGGCGTCGCTCCCGGTGGGAGTTTTATTCCCGGCGGGCACAGGTGGACTGCCGAAGGACAGCGTGGCACATTGCGGCCACGTCTACACCGTGGACAAGGCGAGATTGAACTCGAGGATCGGGGAATTGCCAGATGTTTACATGCAATCGATCGAGCGGGCGCTCCGCATATCTTTGACACTGTGAATGCGCGAAAATGAACGGCGATATAGAGGTGATTCGATGAGCGCGACATTGGCACCGCCCGCGGCGATGTCCGCGGAGCAATTCGCGGAATGGGCGAACTTGCCGGAAAACTCCGAGACCCTTTATGAACTCGATGAAGGAAGAGTGGTCGGCATGCCTTCACCGGGCGAACGCCACGGACTGGTCTGTTCTTGGATTGCGCACTTGCTTTGGATGTACGCCATCCAACACGGCAACGGACGAGTACTGAGCAACGACACCGGTGTGATTCTGGCGCGCAAGTTAGGCATCGTCCGCGGGCCGGATGTCATGTACCTCGCGGGCACCCGAAGCATCCGAGAAGTCGGCATCGGTCACGTCGAAGAAGTGCCCACTCTGGTCATCGAAGTCTTGTCGCCCACGGATCGGCAGACGAAAACAGTCCGCCGAGTCAACCAGTATCTGAAACGTGGCATCCCACAGGTCTGGGTGATCGACCCCGACGACCGAAGCATGATCGTCTATTCGCAGAATCAAGAATCCAAGACCCTCGACGAAACCGACGACCTCACCGGCGACGGCATCCTCCCCGGCTTCGCTTGCAAAGTGTCCGACTTCTTCGCTTGGCCCATAGCCGCAACCGACACCCCGTGAGACGACCCATGCACACGATTCGATTGTCGGTCGCCTTGGCTTTGCTCCTCGGGAGCCTCGGTTGCGGGAAGAAAGACGGCCCGGCCACGACCAAAGATTCGAAAGTCGAGATGCTGGAACCGAAGACTTCGCCATCCTCGGCGACTTTGCCCCCCGTCGATGCCGCCCCGGCCCTCGCGGCGGCCAAGAACCTCCTGAAGGCGCTTCAGGAAGGCAAGGCGACTTCGGCGAACTTCACGCAGTCCTTCAAGTCCGCGATCGCGCCGCCGGAACTCGGCGCCGATAGGGCCGAGGGATTTGCCGAGAGCGGCGTGCGCCAGTGGTTGGGTCAATTGAAGTGGGAAGGAGGAACGACCGCCGCCACTTTGAAGTTTGCGAATGCAGACTACGCAATTGTCAAGACACCCTATTCGCAAGGTGAGAAAGACGGATCCGCGAATGTCTACATTTGGATTCTGCGGCAGGGCTCCGAATGGATCATTGCAGATCTTCTGATCGATCAGGTCTTCGGCCAGTTTAACATCCCCGATGGCGAGCAGGCGGGCCCGGCATTCGCTGCTTGGAGTTTCTCCCAAGCCGTGCGCGAAAAGAGCATGCCGAAAGTCGAAGCTCGGCTTACAAGGGCCCTGAAAGCCAAACTCGCTCCGCCGAACTTCGATGAAGACAAAGTCCAAGGCTATAGCTCGTCTTCGTTGAAATCCGCATTCTCCGAACTCTTCGCGACTCCGCTAGGTATTAGCAGCGTGGAATTGACGGGGGCGGCGGCGAAAGTCAACGTCACTACTGGCGGCGTTAAGAAAACCCTTGAAATCAAGCTCGTCCCCGGCGCGTCGTCGGGAGAGTTCCTCATCGACGACTACCAGCAGAAGTAGACTCTCCTTCCTCCATCAACATCGGGAATCGGTTTTCATGAGCATTCTGATCGACAAGAACACCCGCGTCATCACGCAGGGGATCACCGGTTCGGCCGGCACGTTACACACCGACAAATGCTTGGAGTACGGCAGCGCATTCGTCGGCGGCGTCACCCCGAAAAAGGGGGGCACCACTTGGATCGGCAAAGACTCCGGCAAGAGCCTGCCGGTGTTCAACACGGTGGCCGAAGCGGTCGCCAAGACCGGGGCCAACGCCACGATGATCTTCGTCCCGCCGGGCGGCGCCGCCGATGCGATCATGGAAGCGGCCGATGCCGGTATCGCGGTCATCATCTGCATCACGGAAGGCATCCCCGTTCTCGACATGGCCAAGGCGAAGCGCTTCGTGCAGAGCAAACCGGGCTGCCGGCTCGTCGGCCCGAACTGCCCGGGCGTCATCACGCCCGGCCAGTGCAAGATCGGTATCATGCCGGGCTACATCCACAAGCCGGTGGCGCCGGGCGGCAAAGGGATCGGCGTCATCAGCCGCTCCGGGACGCTGACTTACGAAGCCGTCTTCCAACTCACCGGCATGGGCTTAGCGCAAACCACCTGCGTCGGCATCGGCGGCGATCCGATCATCGGTACGAACCAAATCGATTGCTTGGAGATGTTTGAAAAAGACCCGCAAACCGAAGCGATCCTGATGATCGGCGAGATCGGCGGCACGGCCGAGGAATTGGCGGCGGCTTATGTGGCCAAGCATGTCACGAAACCGGTGGCGGCGTTCATCGCCGGGAAGACGGCCCCCGCCGGTCGGCGCATGGGCCACGCCGGGGCGATCATCTCCGGCGGCAGCGGCAGCGCGGCCGACAAGATCGCAGCGCTGGAAAAAGCCGGCATCGTCGTCGCCGCGACCCCCGCCGACTTGGGTACCGCCGTGAAAGAAGCCATCGCACGGAAGTCGTGATTGATTCCAGTACGCGCTGTTATGATGGTGGAAACCACCGGAGATCGGACATGAACCGCGAACCCGACGAGAAACGCCGAGAGTACACCGAGGCGGAATTGAAGGAGTACCGCCGCGAAATGGCGGCGAAGATGACGGCGGCGGAATTGATGGAATTTATCAACGACGATCAGCCGAGAATCCCCGCCGAGCAAGTGCGTCGGGAACTCGCCGAGATGTTCCCAGGGCACTTCCTGCTTCCGGAGAAACGATGACGGACGATGAAGAATTCACCGTGGACTTCACTCTCCCGGCCAGAATTGATCTCGTGTCGCTGCTCCAGCGCGCGATCGGTCGCCCGGCGTTCTACCAAATCGAAGCGGCCTATAACCGGGCAGAAGTACGGTTGCAAGAAAACGCGCGCGGGATCGGCGACCAGCTTTATCACCTCCGCGCGATGAAAATGACGATCATGAGTGTCACCGAACCGCCGCTCTACGTCTGCTACGGCGTTCACGATGTCGATCCGGTCGTCGTGATCCGGAGCGTCCAACTGATCCGATAAGTTTTCCGGCTCATCACGGAATCCTGTGGGTGATTTTCTACAGTTTCGGCAGCTGGCAGGTCAGGATTTTGAGCCTCAGGTAGTCCTCGTCGCGGAAGCCGTAGGCCCGGCGTTGGAGCACGCGGATGCGGTTGTTGAGCCCTTCCAC
>JANOSQ010000827.1:0-1891 GCA_031415915.1 Fimbriiglobus sp.
CCCATGCCCGCCCCGACCAAAGTCCCCGTCACCGTACTCACCGGCTTTCTCGGCTCCGGCAAGACCACCTTGTTGAATCACATCCTCACCGCCAACCACGGCAAGCGCATCGCGGTCATCGAGAACGAATTCGGCGAGATCGGCATCGACCAAGAACTCGTCATCCGGGCGGACGAAGAAATCTTCGAGATGAACAACGGCTGCATTTGCTGCACCGTCCGCGGCGATCTCATCCGCATCCTCGGCACGCTGTTGAAGCGCCGCGACAAGTTCGATTACATCCTCATCGAAACCACGGGCTTGGCCGACCCCGGCCCCGTCGCCCAGACCTTCTTCGCCGACGACGAACTCCAAGCGAAGACGACCCTCGACGGCATCGTCGCTCTCGTCGATGCCAAGCACGTGGCCCTGCACTGGGACAGCCGCGAGGTCCAGGAACAGATCGCCTTCGCCGACGTTGTGCTGCTGAATAAGACCGACCTCGTGAGCGCAGCGGAACTCGACGCCCTCGAAGCCAAAATCCACCGCATGAACGGCACCGCGACGATCCACCGCACGACCAACAGCATCATCGGAATGGATGCGGTGCTGAACGTCAAAGGTTTCGACCTCGACCGCATCGTTCAACTCGAACCCGACTTCTTGCCGAAGCCGAAGACGCTCTCCCTCGGCGTCGTCGAGCACGACGAGCACTGCCACGACGACGACTGCGGCCACCCCGAACACGGCCATCCCCACAACAGCGACCACGCCGAAGAGGGGAACGACCACCACGAACACCACGACCACACCCACGACGAATCGGTGACCTCCGTCGGGATCGTCGAACCGGGGGCGTTGAACCCGAAGAAACTCAACGAGTGGATTTCGACCCTGCTCCGCGAGAAAGGACAGGACATCTTCCGCATGAAGGGGGTGTTGAACATCGCCGGGGACGCGAAGCGGTTCGTGTTCCAAGGCGTCCACATGCAATTCGACGGCAAGCCGCACACCCCCTGGAAAGACGGCGAAGCCCGCACGAGCAAGTTGGTGTTCATCGGCCGCAATTTGAACCGCGCGGAATTGAACGAGGGTTTGCGGAGCTGCTTGGCGTAATGGAGTTTGACACGCGGGCTTGCGGCGTTTATTCTTTACCAACCTACCCGCCACCCCCAACCCCGTTGGGCCTTTCCCGTGCTCAGCATTCTCTCCGCCCCTCGACCGAATCGTCGCAGCGCCCTCGTTGCCGGGGCCGTCGGCGCTTGGACACTCGCCGATCTCTTGCGTGCGGAAGCCGCGGGCGGGGTGAAGTCGTCGGTCAAATCGATCATCAACATCCACCTCGACGGTGGTCCCCCGCAGCTCGATACCATTGACCCGAAGCCGGATGCCCCCGAGGAAATCCGCGGCGAGTTCAAGCCGATCGCGACCAAGCTCCCCGGCTTCCACGTCACCGAGTTGATGCCGAAGATCGCCGGGATCGCCGACAAGTTCGCGTTCCTCCGCTCGCTCGTCGGCTCCGCCGGGGAGCACGACGCCTTCCAGTGCCAGTCGGGGTTCCGCGCCAAGGAACTCGCGTCCGTCGGCGGTCGCCCGGCCGTCGGCTGCGTCCTGGGGAAATTGCTCGGCACGGCCGATGATCCGGTGCCCGCATTCGTCGATCTGATGCAGGGTCGGCCGATGGTGCGGAACAGCGCCCGGCCCGGGTTCCTCGGGCCGTCGCTGGCCCCGTTCCGCCCGGACATGTCCAAACTGTTCGAGCGCGAACTCGAACCGGGGATGCAAGCCGAACTCGCCGCCCAAGGAAAACCGGGGACGATCCAACTGAAATTCGCCGAGGGGCTGACCCCGGAACGGCTCCGCGATCGGACGAAATTGCTGGCGGGCTTCGACGACGTCCGCCGCGATCTCG
>JANOSQ010000828.1:0-2991 GCA_031415915.1 Fimbriiglobus sp.
CGTACGAGGCGCGGATGGAGCGCTCGCCGTCGCTTCGCAAGTACGACATCACGATCAAGCCGTGCGGCAGGTGAATCAAGTGCTGCCGCTCGCCTTACGTCACCTTGCCACGCACGGCCGCACCAATCATGATGGTGAAACGTCCCTCCGGCGGGTTCACCATGCGGCAACTTCTCTCCCTGCTTCTGCTGTTGAGCGGCTCCGCTTCGACCGGCTTTGCGGAGCCAGTGCCGATCCCGGCGCGAGCCGGGCAAATACTCTCCGACAACGGTTGGCAGCTCGACTGCGAGGAGAAGATCGTTCCCGGTACCGAACGGAACAGAGCCCAATCGTTCGACCGCGTCTACTATTGCTGCAAGCTCGGGGACGCCAAAGCCCGTATCGTTTTCGAAGAAAGCTCGACCAGCAGTCATCTGCAACCGCTCCGAATCGCCCCGGATGGCACGCTCTTCGCATCGGTCTGGCCCAACAAGCTGCTCGTCATCGGGCCCGACGACCCGCCGGGCAAACCGGGCGACGGCAGCCCGGTGATCTTCCCCGGCCAAGCGAAGAATGCCGAGACCGTGATCCTCCACGCCAACACTTCCGGCTTGGTGGTGCATACGAACGATTTGAACAAGAACGTCGCGGTCTATTACGTCCCGCTCGACAAGCGCGAGCCGAAAGTCGAGAAGGCGGTGGAACTCTGTACCCGCCCCGCCAATGAGATTTGGCGGAAGCGCACCGGCTTCCAAGTCACGGACAATTGGATCGTTTGGAACGCGGGGGCCTTCGAAGTGGCGACCGGCAAGACCCGCAAACGGGTCGCCGAGTCCGGGGTCATCGACGATTTGGGGATCGACGGCGATTCGATCGTGACGTTGCGCCGGGCGACGGTGAACGATAAAGCGATCTGCGAAATCGTCTCCCTCGACCTCGAGAGCGGTGCGCCGAAAGCGCGGTATCCGGTCGCGTCCGATGTCCGATTCTTGATCCTCCGCGACGGCGTCGCCTACGTGCTGAACCCGATCCCGTTCGAAACCGGCGACCGCGAGAAGCGCGCCGAAATCTTGGCGTTGGACGTCACCAAACCGGTCGAACCGCTGTCGAAAAAGAAAGTGGCGGCACCCCCCGCCGTCGCCGCGGCGCTCTGGATCAAGCCGAAGGGGTTTCAATGGAACGGTCTCACCGTCGACTGGGTGAAGAAGTAAACCCGTTCGGAATTCCCACTTCGTCCCCGCGCCGTGCGCTTCCGCCGGGTAGACTGATCGCGCTTCGCGAACACCTCTCCCGGTGACCGATGTCGAATGAGCTTGAGCCAACACACTCCGACGCCGCCGGTCGAGCGGTACTGCGCAAGGTGACGCTGCGCCTCATACCGTTCCTGTTCCTGCTCTACGTCATCAACCTCATCGACCGGACGAACATCGGCATCGCCAAGTTGCAGATGGTCGACGAGAAACCCCAAGTGTTGACCGAGGAAGCCTACGCCCTCGGGGCTGGGCTGTTCTATATCGGCTATCTGCTGTTCGAGGTGCCGAGCAACCTCGTGCTGGCTCGCGTCGGGGCGCGGGTCTGGATCGCTCGCATCGCGGTGACGTGGGGCCTTATCTCGTCCGCCATGATGTTCGCCACCGGGCCGTGGAGCTTCGCCATCCTGCGCGTACTCCTCGGCTTCGCCGAAGCGGGGTTCTTCCCGGGGATCATCTTCTACCTCGGCCAGTGGTTCCCCGTCCGCGCGCGAGCGCGCGCCGTGGCGACGTTCATGACCGGCGGGGTGATCGCCTCGATGCTCGGCAATCCGATCTCCGGGATGATCCTCCAGCACGCCGACGGGATGGCCGGGATGCGTGGATGGCAGTGGGTCTTCCTGCTCGAAGGCATTCCGGCCGTCCTTCTCGGCCTCCTCACGCTCCGCTATCTGACCGACCGCCCCGAACAAGCGGAGTGGCTGACGACGCCCGAACGCGCTTGGCTGATAGGCGAACTCGAACGCGATCGCCTCGCGGCCGTGGGGCACCGCGGCCGGTCGTTACTGACCGCGCTGGCGGAACCGCGGATCTGGCTGCTCATCGCGATCTACTTCACGGTGGCGGTCGGCGACAATGTCTACGGCTTCTACGCGCCGTCGTTCTTGAAGGCGCGCTTTGCGAGTTGGACTCCGTCGGAGATCGGATGGCTCGCCGCACTCCCGAGTGTGGCGGCGCTGGTGGCGATGATCCTCGTCAGCCGCCATTCCGACCGCACCGGCGAACGGCGCTGGCACGTAGCGGGGTCGGCCTTCACGGCCGCGGCCGGCTGGCTGGTGGTCGCGCTGGCCGAATCGCCGTGGGTCTTCGTGGCGGGGCTGGCCATCACGCTCGTCGGCATGAAAAGCATGCTGCCCACATTCTGGACGATGCCGGCGTCCTTCCTCAGTGGCACCGCAGCCGCCGGCGGCGTCGCGCTCATCAACTCGGTGGCGAACCTCGGCGGGTTCTTCGGGCCGAGAATCATCGCCCGTGCGAAAACCGAAAGCGGGAGTTTCGACGACGCCTTCCTGATCATGGCGGCTATCTTGGTCACCGGCGGCGCGCTGGCCCTGTTGGTTCGCACCCGCCCGCGGAGGGAGACTGCGTGACAACCCGATTCGACCTCACCGGCAAAGTCGCGCTCATATCCGGCGCCGCCAGCGGGCTGGGCCGCGCGTCGGCGCTCGCGCTGGCGGAGCACGGCGCCGATGTGATGCTCGCCGACCTCAACACCGAAGGCGTGCGGAAGACGGCCGACGACATCGCCGCGCTCGGTCGCCGGGCGGTGCCGGTGACGTGCAATGTGTCGGACCCGGACGCCATCCGCGATCTGTTCGCACGGTTGGATCGCGAGTTCGGCCGGATCGATTTCTTGGGGAACATCGCGGGCGAAGGATTCTTGGCGAAGCCCGAAGAGATCACGGTCGAACAGATGCAGCAAGTGTTTCAAAACCTTGTTTTCGGCCGGTTCTGCATGTGTCAAGAAGCGGGCAAGCGCATG
>JANOSQ010000829.1:0-5879 GCA_031415915.1 Fimbriiglobus sp.
AGAACTGGAAGACGTAGCCGAAGGTGCGGTTGCGCAGCCGGTCGCGCGCCCGACCGCCGAGATTGTCGATGCGTTGACCGTCGAGCAGAATCCGGCCGTGATCCGGTGCGTCGAGGGCGCCCATCAAATGGAGCAGCGTGCTCTTTCCCGACCCGGAGGCGCCGACGATGCTGAGGAACTCGCCCGTATCGACGGTGAGGTTCAACCCGTGCAGCACCTGCACGCGTTCGGCATGCCGGCGGTAGCTCTTCTGGAGGTTCTCGACGACGAGCATAGTTGGTTCTCAGCAATCATGAGGAACACGGATGACACGGATGGAAGACGGGATGAAGAGGATTTGAAAGAACGATCCTGCTCAGATCCTTTTCATCCCGCTTTCCATCCGTGTCATCCGTGTTCGTTTTTCTGCTCCGCTCTACTCGAATCTCAAAGCTTGCACGGGGTGCAACCGCGCCGCGCGGAACGCGGGGAGGACGCTCGACATCACGCAGATGGCCAGCGCCCCGAAGTTCACCAGCACCACGCTCAGCGACTCCACGTTCGTCGGGATCTCTTCGAAGTAGTAAATCTTGCGGTCGAAGATCTGCTGGCCCGTCGCCTTCGACAGCGCGGCTTCGATCTCGTTGATGTAATGCGTGAAGAGCAAGCCCGCGACGGTGCCGAGGCCGCAGCCCACCATACCTAGCAGTGTCCCATAGCTCAGGAAAATGCCCATGATGCCGGGGCTGGAAGCGCCGAGCGATTTCATCACGCCGATGTCGCGGTACTTCTCCGAGACGATCATGCTGAAGATGGCCAACACGCCGAACCCGGCCACGCCGATGATCAGGAAGAGCAGCACGTTCAGGATGCCGCGTTCGATGTCGATGGCTTCGAGGAGCGGCCCTTGCTGCTGCTGCCACGATTGCACCTGGGCTTCGGGCGCCGGCAGGATCTCTTGGACTTTCGGCACGAACGTCTTGGCGACGTACCGATCGTCGTCGCGCACGCCCGGCTTCAAACGGATCTGCACGGCGTTCACGCGGTTGTCCATCCCGCGGATGCGCTGCAAGTCTTCGAGCGGGACGTAGACGAAGCTGCTGTCGTACTCGCTCATTTCGGACTTGAAGAAGTCGGCGATGACGAACGTCGCCGAGACCGGCTTCGTCCCGCTGGCGCCGACCGTCGCGATGAAGATTTCGTCGCCTGGAAGGAGGAGTGGAACGTCTTTCGATACCGGCACGCCCTTCGATTCCTTCCCGTCTTTCACCTCCATCTCGGTTGAGCGGAAGTGGGCCATCGAATAGCCGATGATCGCCCCCGGTAGGCGCGGCGCGGCATCCGGCGCGAGCACCGGCGCGGGCAGAACCGGACCGGCATTCCCCGGCTTCGGGCGCACGTCGGGCGTCGGCAAAAAGCCAAACGGGTCGTCACCGCCGACGGCCGGAATCTGCGGCCAGCCAAAGGCGGGGTCGGCGTCGAGCAACTGATTCTGCTCGAAGCGCCACTTTGCTTCTTTCGTCAGCGCGAAGCTCGGGTTCGGGTCGTTCTTCTGCCGGACGAGGTATTCCGAGAGGCCGCCGACCTTGGCCTGCTTGGCCGGGTCGATGCCGATGAGCCGCACGTGCTTCGTGATCGGGATTTTGCGGCCGTGGCGATCGCGGACGGTGTATTGGATCAGCGCGTATATTTCGATGTTCGGAGACATGGCTTCGACGTGCTCCCCGACGGGGCTGGCGAGGATTTTCCGCTCCAACTCCTCGGGCGGATCGTCGAAGCCGTCGGAGCGGTCGGTCTCGACGCGGACATCCGAGAGGATGCCGTGGAGGCGATCTTTCAGCTTGTTGCTGAACCCGCTCATGACGCTGTTGACCACGATGAGCGTGGCGACGCCGAGCATGACGGAGACGATGCAAACGAACGCGAGGTAGCGCGTCCGCAGGTAACGCATGCAGAGCAGGAGCTTGTACACGGGATTCCTTCCCGGGGTGCGCGGGCGGGCGGCCAACGGAGGTCTTGTAGCAACAATGGGCAAAGGGGAAAAGCCGAAGTGAACCCGGGAAGAAGCGAGGGATTTTGGCTGGCATTCGGAAGGGCAGAATGATTCCAGCCGGATGTGTGCCACCCCCCTGTGGAACCATTTGGACGAATTGGACGAATGGCAAATTCAGCGGGAGGAGCTGGCGATTATGCCTAGCGCCGCAACGACTTACGACGATCCACCCGCAGCGACGGCTGGGCGGGCACCCGGCCACCTTGGACGAATCGGTTTGGAACAATCGGAAGAACGTGAGCCGAGCGACTGGCGACTGGCGAGTGCCAAGTTCCGGAGGCACACCCTGAACCCAAGAAGAGTGATTCGCTGGAAACCACCGGCAGCTCGCGCAGCCGACTCGCCGGGTTGCCTTGACGGATGCTATCATCCGGAGGTGCAACCACTCCTCACCGCAGCTTTCCGCGCTTGACACACGCGGTGGGTTTGGTAATTCCTAACATCTAGCGAATCAACGTTGTCCGGAAAGGAACGCCATGGCCCACATCGTCGCCGAAAGCTGCAACGAGTGCAAATACACCGACTGCTGCGTCGTCTGCCCGGTGGAATGCTTTTACCAAGACGACACGATGCTCTACATCGACCCGAACGACTGCATCGACTGCGAAGCGTGCGTGCCCGAGTGCCCGGTCGAGGCCATCTACGCCGAGGCGAACTTGCCGGCGCAGTGGAACAGCTACATCCAGCTCAACAAGGACAAAGCCGAGGCGCTGAAAGCCGGCGACGGCCACATCACCGAGAAGAGCGAACCGATGGAAGGGCCGGGGTGCAAGAAGAAGTAAAACGTGTTTCCTTCAGAGCCGGAAGCGTGAGCGACGTTTGAATTAACAACGTCGCTCACGCATCCGGCTCTGACACTTCCGTCCAATCCATGCTCGCCTTCCACGGGACGCTCCTCCTAAGATGACGTAACGACCTCCGACTTGGGTACGCGATGACCGGCTTCCTGCTCATCCAGCTCGGCACGCCCGACGCGCCGACGGCCGAAGCGCTCAAACCCTACCTACGGCAGTTCCTCTCCGATCCGCGGGTTATCGAAACCAAGCCGTACTCCAAAACGTACTTGCTCCCCGGCCAGACCCGCGTCGCCCGGCGCAGCCCCCCGGCTTGGCTCTGGTCGATCATCCTGAACGCGATCATCGTCCCCTTCCGTTCGGCGGCGTCCGCGAAGAAGTACGCCCGCATTTGGGATGAAAAGACGGGTTCGCCGCTCATGCACTGGACGAAGCGCCAGACGGAGTCGGTTCAAGCCCGCTTCCCCGGCACCCCCGTTCGCTACGGGATGATGGTCGGCAATCCCTCGGTGGAATCGGTGGTTTGCGAGATGCTCGCGAGCGGCGTCGATCGCATCGTGGCGCTGCCGCTCTTCCCGCAGTATTCCTCCACGACGACCGCCAGCGCCACCGATGCCCTGTTCAAGTCGATGCTGAAGCTCCGCGTCGTCCCGGCGTTGCGGTTCGTGCCCCCCTACTACGACCACCCCGCGTACATCGAAGCCGTGGCCGCGGTCATCCGCGACGATTTGGCCAAGCTGGGTTGGGAGCCGGAGCACTTCGTCTTCAGTTTCCACGGCATCCCGCAGAAGTACGCCCAACGAGGCGACCCCTACGCCACGCACGTCATGCGCACCACGCGGGCGCTGGTGAAAGCCCTCGGCTGGCCGCGCGACCAATGGACGCAGACGTTTCAATCCCGCTTCGGGAAGGATCCCTGGCTGAAGCCCTACACGGACGACGTGCTGGAACAATTGGCGAAGAAGGGCGTGAAGAAAGTGATGGTGATGCTGCCCGGATTCACCGCGGATTGCTTGGAGACGGTGGACGAAATCGGCCGCGAGTCCGAAGAAGTCTTCCACAAGGCGGGTGGGGAGAAGCTGAGAGCCTGCCCCTGCCTCAACGATCACCCGAAGTGGATCGACGCCCTGGAAGCGATTCTGCGGGACGAAAGTCGGGGGTGGATCGCGTGAGCGACGATCCCGGCCAATACGGTTTCGCCGACCCTCCGGCATCGGCTTCCTGATGACGCTCACGGGCATGGGCTTGAGCCTCGGCGGCCTCCGCCACAAAGTGTGAGGCGGTACTGGCCGTAGGAAGCCACTGTTTTGTTAGCCGGACGTGCCAGCGACGGCTACGAACAGGTCACGGGGTGACGTGACGCGGTGGAGCGCATTCAATTGCGGCCGTCGCTGGCGCGTCCGGCTAACAAAAATACTGACTGCGTGACCTGACCGTCAGTCGCCCAGCACCGCGGCGATGCGCTTCAAGGATGTTTCCTTCCCCAGAATCGCCAGCGTGTCGAACAGGCCGAAGCCGACGCCGACACCGGTGATGGCCACGCGCACCGGCGACACGAGGGCATTCGGTTTGATCCCCTTCGCGGCGACGAACTCGTGCAGGGCCTTATCGGCGGTCGCCGCGTCGAACGGTTCGCATCCGCGCAGCACCTCGGCGAACTCGCGCAGGAGTTCCTTGGCCGCGGGGTCTTTGAATGCTTTGTCGCGGGCCTTGGCGTCGTACTCGATCTCGTCCTTCAACAGCGGGAGCGCGAAGGCGAGGATATCGCTGAACAACTTGATGCGGTCGCCGGAGGCTTCGATAATTTGCAACAGCTTCGTCCGGGTCGCCCCATCGAGGGTTTCGCCGATGATCTTCGCCCGACGCAGGAACGGCAGGCAGCGTTCGAGTTTCCCTTCCGCCGGGATGAGCTTCATGTACTCCCCTTGGAGCCAAAAGAGCTTCTTGGCGTCGTAGTTTCCGGGGGCGTCGGTGACGCGGTCGAGGGAGAAGTTCGCGATGAGCGTGTCGAGCGGGATGAATTCCGATTCGCCGTCCATGCTCCAGCCGAGTCGGCAGAGGTAGTTGATGAGCGCTTCCGGCAGGTAGCCGATCTCGCGGTAGTAAGCGACCGTGGCGATGTTCAGATCCTCCCGGCCCGCGATCTCGGCGTCGGTCCAACCGCAAGCTTTGAACTTGGCAATCTCGTCGGCAGTGAGCGGCGGTAGGTTCCGCTTGCTCATCTTGTTGCCGCTGTAGTTCACCAAGGGAATGTGCCCGAAGGTCGGCGGTTCCGCACCGAGCGCCCGGTACATCAGGATCTGCGTCGGCGTGTTCGACAGGTGCTCGATGGCCCGCACGACGTGGGTGATGCCGAAGTCGGCATCGTCGACCACCGTGGCGAAGTTGTAGACCGCCCGGCACAGTCCGTTGGCATCCGGGCCGCGCAGCAGCATCGGATCGCGGATCGTGTCGGTCGAAATGTCCTGCTTGCCTTTCACCGCGTCGTCGAACTTCACCGACTGCCCGAGTTCCACCTTCAACAGCAGCGGAGCCGGCTTCGCGGCGTACTGCTTCACGTTCTCCTCGGCGAGCACATCGCGGTTGGTGCCGCGGTGAACGTAGGGCTTGCGGGCGAGGTCGGCCTGCTTCCGCGCGCCGTCCTGCTGTTCCGGCGTCGTGTAGTCGGGGTAGGCTTTGCCTTCCTTCAACATGCGCATCGCGGCGGCTTCGTATTTGTCGTTCCGCTGGCCTTGGAAGTAGGGCGCGTGCGGGCCGCTGCTCTCGCCGCTGGCGTCGGCGGTGGGGCCTTCGTCCCAAGTCATGCCGAGCCAGGCGAAGCCGTCGATGATCGGCTTGACGGCGTCGGCGCGGTTGCGGGAATCGTCGGTGTCGTCGATGCGGAGGATGAACTCCCCGCCGTGGCGCCGGGCGAGCAGCCAGTTGAACAGGGCCGTGCGGACCCCGCCGATGTGCAGATAGCCGGTCGGACTGGGGGCGAAGCGAGTACGCATAGTGCGGAGTTCGGAGTTGGGAATGCGGAATGAAAGAACGAACCGACGCTGCGGGCACTC
>JANOSQ010000830.1:0-3551 GCA_031415915.1 Fimbriiglobus sp.
TGAAAGTCGCCGCGGTCTATGGGGTACTCGGAACCCCCCGGAGCGGTGACGACCAGAATGCCTTCTCGCAACTCGGCGCACAGGCCGAGTAAGGTCGCCCACCGACGCGGGTTCTTCGCGCTGGCGACCCGCCCGGTCTCGGCGTCGATCGCAGCGTATCGGCGGTCGCCGTCCAATCCCGCCGGTCCGACGCGTACCCGATTCAACGATTCGCCCTGCATCGACTTCACGGGATATCGACGGATTTCCGCAACACGTCCGACCACTGTTCCGCGTTCAGCCCTTTGCATCGGTAGCTCCGGCTCGCGGTCGCGATAATTCGGCCGCGGCGACCGCCGCGAGAGCGGCGATGACGACCGCCAAGACCCCGAGAGCCGACCCGTCGCTCGGCGAGCCGAAAAGGTCGGGTCCGCCGAATCCGGCGACGGTGACAGCGCCTATGACACCCAACGCTACGGCCAGTACGGCCACTGCGGCCCGGCGAGACCCGGGCGAACGCGAGATCCTCGGGCCGAGTGGGTCGGTGGCCGCTCTCGCCCCGACGCGGCTAGGAACGGGCACGTACCGCCGACCACGGAGGGCGAAGTATCCGATGCCTAGAGCGTACATTCCCAATGCGATCGGCACCACCACCCCCCTGTCGTCGATCCTGGGGTACACCGCCAGCGCGATCGCGGACAATACCACCACGCAAAGCGGCAGCCACCACCCGAGCGGAGCCCGATAACCGTTCATCAGTTCTGGCTCCCGCCGGCGGAGGCGTACCAGAGATCCCATACTCAGCAGGTAGAGCACGAGAGCCGCAAATCCGGCGACCAGTACCGCGGCTTGAATCGCTTCCTCGAACCAGAGGTTTGCGAGGACGAACCCCGCGGTCAATACGCTGCACGCGAAGAGAGCGGGCACGGGTGACTGCCGCACGGCGCTCACCCCGCCGAGCGCGGGTGAGACGAATCCACCGCGGCCGAGGGCAAAGACTTGGCGGCTGGCCCCGTAGAGCAGTCCGTGGTAACTCGCCATCAAACCGAAGAGAGCGACGGTACCGAACCCGTAGAAGAGTATCGGCGATCGCCCGGCCGGGATCTGGCGGATGACTTCCGCCAGCGGGTAGTCCACGGGTTGTCCATCTTTCTCCGCGATCTCTTGGTACGCCAACGCCCCGCTCGCGGTGACCGTCGTGAGGATGACGAGCACGATCACGGTGAGAATCGCCCACGTCAGGCCGCGGGGGATGGTTCGAGCCGGGGTCTGCGATTCCTCGGCCGCGAGCGCCGCGGCCTCAATGATGATGAGCCACCAAAGCGCGAACGGGATCGCGTCGAGGACCGCCCCCCAGCCCTTATCGACCGGGAGCGCGGGTGCCGTCCAGACGCGATCCGGGGAAAAGTTCGTTAGCGCCGCGATCCAGAAAATCACCAGTCCGACAAGCGCCGCATAGGTCATCCACGCGAGTGCGCGGGCTTGCTCCCGGACTCCTCGAGCTTGAAGCCAGAAGAACACGGCTACAATCGTGAGCCCAACCGCGACCGCGCACGACGATGTGGTCTACGGTGTCGCGTTCTCCCCCGACGGCTCGCGGACCGCTTCGGTGAGCGACGATCGAACCATCCGCCTGTGGGACGCCGTGCACGGCGGACTCCTGCGCACATTCCCGAGCGGCCCGCATCAACTCTACACCCCGCGCTTCACCCCGGATGGTCTCCGGTTGGTCACCGCCTCGCAGGCCGGGCTCGTCAAGGTTTGGGATCTCGAATCGGGCGCCGCCCTCGACTTGACCGGCCACAGCGATGTCGTCGTCGGGATCGACCTGAGCCGCGACGGCCGGTTCGTCGCCTCCGCCAGCGACGATACTACGGTACGGCTGTGGGAACTCCAAACCGGCGAGGAACAGCGGGTGTTCCGCGGGCATACCGACATGGTGAACGCCGTAGCGTTTTCGCCCGACGGCGGTCTGCTCGCGTCGGTGAGCTACGATCAGACGGCGCGGCTGTGGGAAATCGAAACGGGCCGGGAACTCCACCGCCTGTGCGAACACGGCGGGTTCGTTTGGGCGGTGGCGTTTTCCCCCGATGGTCGGCACTGCGCGACGGCCGGCGGCGACGCCGTTGTTCGCATTTGGGAAGTCGAGACGGGCGAAGAGCGGATGGCCCTCCGGGGGCACGCGGGGGTCGTTTGGGCGCTGGCTTATTCGCCGGACGGGGCGCGGCTCGCATCGGGTGGGTGGGACAAGACGGTTCGCCTCTGGGACACCGCCAACGGCCAGGAGACCGTCGCGCTGCGATCCCACACGGATGCGGTGAACTCCCTCGCGTTCAGCCCGGACGGGACACGCCTCGCATCGGCGAGCGACGATCGAACGATCACGGTCTGGGTGGCGGACCGAGATCCCCATCCCGCAGCGCCGCGCACACGGAGCCTCCGGGGTCACGCCGGCCCCGTGCTCGCCGTCGCATACAGCCGGGACGGGGAACGAGTCGCGTCGGCCGGCGATGACCGGACCGCCCGGGTTTGGGATTCGGAGAACGGCTCCGAAGTCTTCGTGCTCACGGGGCACAAAGCGCTCGTGGCCGGGGTCGCTTACAGCCCCACGGAATCGCTGTTGGCCACGGTCAGCGCCGACAAAACCGTGCGCTTGTGGGATTCGGGTACCGGTCGCCCAGTCCGAATCCTCCACGGGCACACCGACCGTATCTACGGGATCGCGTTCAGCCCCGATGGACGACTGTTGGCGACGGGCGGTTGGGACCGAACCGTGCGGGTCTGGGAGGTGGCGAGCGGGAAAACGGTACGCGTCCTCGTCGGACACACGAATTGGATTTGGTCGGTGGCGTTCTCGCCGGACGGTACCGAGTTGATATCCGGCAGTACCGATCGGACGGTCCGCGTCTGGGAGTTGGAGGGTGGTCGAGAAAGGCTTTGCATTCGAGGGCACGAACTCAAAGTGCTGGCTGTCGCCCACTCTCCGGATGGAAAGGTGATCGCATCCGCCGGAGGGGATGGGGTGGTCAAGTTGTGGGACCCACAATGCGGCGAAGCATTGCGGACTTTAGTCGGCCATACGGATCGGGTGACGGGCGTCGCCTTCGATCCGACCGGGCAGTTTTTGGCCACCGGCAGTGAAGATCAAACGGCGCGTCTTTGGGAGGTCGCGACTGGCAACACGATTTCCGTTTCCCGGAGCCATGCCCTCAGCTTGAACACCGTGGCATTCTCACCTTCCGGACGCGGAGTTGCGTCTGGCAGCGACGATGGCACCGTGGTTCTCTGGGACACCGCTGGCATTGTGCGACGGTTTGCTTCCGATCTCGACGCACGATCCTCGACCTAAATCGACGTCCAAAACGCGTCAAACAACATGAGGGGCAAATTAGCCACCGGCGTGAGTCCATAGCGTCATGGACTTGCTCATTAGTCTTCGTCCTCGGGTCTTCGACCTCAGGCAGTTCCGTTCCAAAGCGATGCAAGACCAGAAGCCGCTTTGTCCCGTTCCCATCGCCGACCCGATCCATTCCCTCTCGGAGTCACCCCATGCCGCGCATCCGCGGTCCGCC